>CBDTUP010000079.1:0-9252 GCA_965363685.1 uncultured bacterium
CGGATCCACCATTGCCAATGCTTCGGGTGAATGGTGGGCGAAGGTTGAGTTCCCGACTGCTCCGTATGGCAAGGTCTTCTCCGTCAGGGTTAAGAACGAGACCACCTATGAGAAGTACTTCTTCGAGTTCGTGAGTATTGTGAAGTAGGAGCCGAAGGCTCCTACTTCGGCTGTCAGCCTGCAGCTATCAGCCGTCAGACGTCAGATACCGAATGCTGCGGTTCGAGGGTCTTTGCTCTTTCCAGGATTTCAGTTGGGAGTGGTTTGTATTCGATGTCGGCGAGTTGAGCGAAGGATTCAAGGACGGCATCTCTCGTGGTTTCCCAGGTCAGACCGGGGATTGCTGATCGCAGATCACCGGAAGTGAGCGGATTCCAGTCGATACCGAGATCCCGATAAACCGGCACCAGCACATCCGCGATTTGTGACCCACCATCGACCACGATCACGCCTCCGACGTGCACTGCTCCGGCAATCAACCGTTGACCAACTCCCATCACCTTGATAGTTCCGCCGAGGTTGATGCTGAATTCGCCTGGGCAGTACTCGCCGGGAACCTCGCCGATACGAGCGTCAGCGCCGAGGTCGCGGAATGTCTTCACGAGGAGTTCGGACAACCGTTTGAAACGGTCGGTGATACCTGTCCGGGGATCTGAGCTTGGAATCGTCCATCCAAAGGCGATCGTCTCCCGGTGAAACACTGCCGCGCGCCCCCCGGCCAGACGGACGACGGACTCGTATCCCGCGGCATGGGCAGAGCGGACCGCTAATTGGAATCCGGGTGCAACGGTATCGCGTTTGCCGAAGGCGACCACTTCAGTCGGTCGGTAGATGCGCAGTGTCTCCCCGGCGGAGTTCTCCGTGGCGTGCCGAAGAAGGGCATGAGACACCGCGGTGTCCAGCGAAGGGCGGAACGACTCTTGAAAGACTGTGAGCACGGGAACTTTTCGGAATCGGGAAGCGTCTCTACTGTAGACGGACAGGGTGCAACCTTCAGATGGAGGGGTGTCGGTGACGCACCGTTCAAGACTGATGCTCTTTTTGATGATTGGCCTCCTGGCGACCGCTTGTTCCGACGACCCGCTTGCCGAGATAGGGAAAGTCACCAACGAGTGGATCGGCGCGCCGGCGGCGGCGGAATCCGTCTTGACCACAACGACGCTTCCCGTTGTCGCCTTCCATGCGGCCTCCGACGCGTCGTGGGTAAACGACCCCCTTGCGGACGATGAGGTGCTGCCGGAGGATTCGCTGGCGGCCGTGTGGCAGCGTCGAGAAGCAGGCAATAAATACGTCCAGGCAGCCAGGATGGAGATAGCAGGAGCCTTGCCCGGAATCGAGTTCCCGGAGCTTCTGCCGGATGATATTGAGTTCATCTCCTCACAGCTGCTCTTCGATGGAGATGGAACGCTTGCCAACGACTACCTGGCCGTCTTCGGCATGTGGACGGCAGAGCCCTACACGGTGAGCCGATCGGTCGGCCAGCGCGGGATCCTCTGGGTGACAACTCCAGATCCTGGACTATCGGGTTGCGAACATTTCTCGCATCTGGATCTAACTTCGTGTGAGACGGTCGTGTACGAAGGGATGACTGCCTGGCGTCTCGAAGTTGGAGGGTCTCGGACTCTCGGCTGGCTGGCCGGTGACTATCAATACGAGTTGTTTCACCGATCCCAGGTTGACGGAGCAACTGCGCTCAGAATGGCAGCCCAAATGATTCCGCTCGAATCGATCGAGCCGGCAGCCGACGGAGATGCCGGGGTCGCGGCCGGTCAGTAGTTAGCTCCCAAAGCTCACCTATGCTCATCGTCTGCAATCAGGAAGGACGAGTTGTTCCACTCCGGGGGCTGGTACGCCCGGCTGACCTACGACGAAAACCAGGATCGGCCTCAGGTTGATCGTGCCCTGTTGCGGCGCGTCTTCTCATATGGTCGTCCGTATCTGACCTGGATGATCGGAGTGCTGGGGACAATTGCGGTCATCTCCGGACTCAGTGTCGTACCTCCAATCTTGATTCGATACCTCGTCGATGAGGCAATCCCGAATGCTGATCTGAGGTTGTTGTCGTGGCTCGGGGCCGGAATGATCGCGGTTCCCCTGATCAACGCGGTCCTCGGGACTGTGCAACGTTGGTTGAGCGCCCGGGCGGGCGAGGGGGTCATCTTCGATCTCCGCAGTCAACTGTTCGCCCACCTGCAAGGGATGTCACTTCGATTCTTCACGGCCACGCGCACCGGGGAGTTGATCTCCCGCATCAACAATGATGTCGTCGGGGCGCAGCAAGCGGTCACGGGCACCTTCGTCACAATCATCTCCAACGTCGTATCCGTCGTCTTCATCCTGATTGTGATGATCCAGGCAGACTGGCGCCTCACAGCTCTAGCCATTGCAGCTCTGCCGCTGTTCGTTCTACCGGCCCGACGTGTGGCGAAGGTGCTGAGGAGGGTGGCAGAGGCACAGATGGAGCACAACGCTTCGATGTCGGCGATCCTGCAAGAGACCTTCAACGTCAGCGGTGCTCTACTCGTCAAGCTGTTCAATCGGAGCAGTGATGAGCAGGAGCGATTCAATCGGGAGGCTGCCGAGGTGCGCGATCTCGGAGTGAGGCGGGCGTTGATCGGCCGCTGGTTTTTCGCGGCTCTCGGTCTGATCAGCGCGGTCGGAACCGCCGCCGTCTTCTGGGTAGGCGGCTGGTTGGTCATCAACGGCGAGCTGACTGTCGGTGTGGTGGTCATGTTCTCAACGTTGTTGACCCAGCTGTATGGTCCGCTCTCTGCCCTCTCCAACGCACGGGTCGAGTTCGCCACCTCCCTGGTTTCCTTTGAACGGGTATTTGAGGTGCTCGATCTCCCTACGGAAATCGAGGAAGTAGAAGGGGCCAGGCATGTAGACGATCTCGACGGGGCTATTCGCTTCAGCAATGTCTCGTTTAGGTATCAGAGTGACCAGCCGGAGGGCCTTGCTCAGGTGAAGAGGTTCGGCCGCGGGGCGACGGTTGAGCAATCGATTCCGGAGACGACCACGAGCTCAACCCGAGAATGGGCGATTGAGGATGTCTCGTTCAATGTTGACCCCGGCCAACTGATTGCGCTTGTCGGTCCCAGTGGCGCTGGGAAAACCACTATCAGCTACTTGATTCCTCGTCTCTACGATGTGACGTCTGGATCAATTGAGATTGATGGCCATGATGTGAGGAGGCTCACATTGGACACGCTGGCCGATGCCATCGGTGTGGTTACGCAGGAGTCTTACCTGTTTCATGACACCATTGCAGCCAATCTGCGTTATGCCCGTCCGGATGCCTCAGTTGAGGAAATCCAGGAAGCGACGCGGGCGGCCAACATCCACGAGTTCATTGTGGGTCTTGCGGACGGCTATGAGACAGTGGTCGGCGAAAGAGGCTACAGACTCTCAGGCGGGGAGAAGCAGCGTCTCGCCCTCGCCAGAGTCATTCTCAAAGATCCCCGGATTCTGATCCTCGATGAAGCGACATCGCATCTCGACTCGCAATCCGAATCGTTGATTCAAGAGGCCCTGGAGCGGGTCATGGAGGGGCGCACCTCAGTGGTCATCGCTCACCGCTTGTCAACCATTCTCGCCGCCGACCGCATACTGGTCATCGACGGGGGTCGACTGGTCGAGCAAGGGAATCATCGGACACTGCTGGAGCAGGGTGGTCTCTATTCCGACCTGTTCGAGACGCAGTTCCGAGGAGAGGAAGCGGGGCTCAGTCGCGGAAGTTGATGTACTGGAGTGGGATCCGGTAATCGAGTTCCTTGAGTGAGGCGATCACGTCCTGGAGTTCATCCCGCTTTTTGCCGGACACCCGCAAGCGATCCCCCTGGATTTGAACCTGAACCTTGAGCTTCATGTTCTTGATGTGCTTGTTCAACTCGCGGGCGGCCTCCTGGGCTATGCCCTGGTTGACCGAGAAGGTCGAGCGGAATCGCCCACCCCCCACTTCCTTGGGTTCGCCGCCACCGAGCGCCTTGAGCGAGACCTTGCGCCGGATCAATTTCTCTTTCAGCACCTCGACGGCCGCTCGCAGCCGATCCTCGGTGGCCGACTCGCTGACGATTTCTTCGGCCTGGAGAGCAATTGTGGTTCCGGTTCCTTTGAAGTCGTAGCGGGTCGCCGTTTCGCGGGCGGCTTGATCTACAGCGTTACGAACCTCTTGGAGGTCCACTTCAGATACAACATCGAATGAAGGCATACCCGGAGCATAGATCCGACAAGTGCCCGACCGTTCATTGAATCGAAGCGGACTCCGCCTTGTGTATATGCTCGGCAATGGCGCCGATCAACCTTTCCCACAAGGGTCGGGCCAGGTCGTGCCCCATATCATCGACGATCATGAGAGTGGCTCCGGGAATGGTCTCGGCTGTGTGGCACCCGCCCGATACATCGATGAGGGTGTCCTTTGCTCCGTGGATTACCAGTGTCGGCATGGTGATTCCGGCCAACTGATCGCTTCGATTACCGGCTGCGTAGATTGCGGCCAGCTGTCGGCCGATCCCATCCGGATTGAAGGAACGATCGAAGGCGGCGGCCGCCCGGATCCGGGTCTCCTCTTCATCGAAGTAGTCGGGGGAGCAGATGATTCGGTGAGCCCTCACGGCAGCATCGACGGCCCCGTCTCGATCGGAAGGTGATCGCTCAAAGAGGACCTCGATGGCTTCCGGCGTCGGCTGACCCACGGATCGACTTCCGGTGCTCGACATGATGGAGATGAGCGACCGTACCCGGTGAGGATGCTCGACCGCGGCAGTCTGAGCAATCATGCCCCCCATCGAGACACCGGCCAGATGGGCTTGATCCACCTCTAGGTGGTCGAGGAGTCCGACCACGTCGCCGGCCATGTCGGACAGTGTGTACGGAACCTCGATGTCCAATCCAGCCAGGGCATCGGTGAGTGCAGCCGACAAGTCCAGGGGACGATCATCGAACATGGTCGACAATCCAACGTCACGGTTGTCGAATCGGATCACCCGGAGTCCCGTTGAAGCCAGTGAGCGGCAAAAACCTTCGTCCCAGTTTGTGAGCTGGCCCCCTAGCCCGGCCACGAGAAGGACGGTTGGGAGACCGGTATCACCGAAGCTCTCGTAGAAGATCTCTGCATCAGACGTACGGGCAATTGGCACGGCCCGATCCTCGGCGATTGCGCCGACGGGGTCAAACGGAGATTCCGGTACCCGTTCGTGGTACGTTCCCGGTCGGGATGATCAAGTACCTCGGATCCAAACGCCGCCTCGTACCCGTGCTGAGCGAATTGCTCGTGGGCACCGGTGCCGCAACTGCCCTCGATCTCTTCACGGGAACAACCCGGGTGGCGAGGGCCTTCAAACAGGAGGGTGCCGAGGTCACGGCGGTCGATACGGCCCGCTATTCGGAGATATTCGGCCGCTGCTACCTCGAGGTCGACGCAGACTCAATCGACGTGGAAGCTATCGGCGACGCTATCGATCATTTGAACGGCCTGGCTGGGTCGGCGGGCTATTTCACCGAGACATTCAGTCGGTCGGCTCGGTTCTTTCAACCGCACAACGCCGAGCGGATCGACGTCATCCGCGATGAAATCGAGTTGGAGTTCTCGGGTTCGTGGATGCACCCGATCCTCCTCACTTCATTGATTCTGGCTGCAGACAAGGTCGACTCAACGACCGGAGTCCAGATGGCCTATGTCAAGAAGTGGGCGCCGCGCTCATACAAGCCCATGGAACTGCGTTTGCCCGAACTCATCGGCGGCAGCGGAAAGGCGATCCGAGGGGATGCGCTGGAACTGGCCACCGAGCTGGGGCCGTTCGACCTGGCGTATCTCGATCCTCCCTATAACCAGCATCGCTACTTCACCAACTATCACATTTGGGAGACCCTCGTTGCTTGGGATCACCCCGAGCACTACGGCGTGGCGTGCAAGCGAGTGGATAGCCGGGACGAGGGCACGAAGAGCATCTTCAATAAGAAACGGGAGATGCCCGACGCTCTCGCCCGAGTGATCGACGCGGTCGACGCCCGGGTCGTTGTCCTGTCATACAACGATGAGTCGTGGATCGAGCTGGATTCTCTGGTTGAGATGATGAAGTGCCGGGGTGCGGTTCGCGTTCTCGCCTTTGACTCGAAGCGGTATGTCGGAGCGCAGATAGGCATTCACAATCCACACGGCGACCGTGTAGGAGAAGTGTCTCATTTGCGGAACCTCGAGTACATCGCCGTCGCAGGTGAACCAGGTCTCGTAGACAAGGCCGTGGGCGGATTCGGTAGTTACCTAGTCGCTGCGCCCTGATTGCTGGTCGATTTCAGGTTGAGGGCGAGGACCGGATTGGTCGGACACAAGAGCAGCGTTTCTCCGTCATGCGACATCCATAGATCAGGAGAGGCCAGCAACCAACGCTTGGCCGGAAAGGATTCGAGGCGGCGGCGAGTCCGAAGCGATGGTGGTCGGTACGCGAGAGTCTCTCCGGCGGGGCCGTGAAGGGTAGAGAGCGCACCTATGAACTCGAAGGCTCCGAACAGGCTTGCCATGCCCTCTGCCGAATCCATGGCTCGGCCCTGCGCGAACCACTCGACGGCTCCGCAGGCCCCACATGCCATTACGCCGGTGCGGCCGATCCATGAGATCTCGTGGATGCAATCCTTCTTCATGTGGTCACTATGACAATCCGGTGTGACAGAATTGTGGCGAGTCGCGAGTCGCGAGTAACCCCGCGAACGGCATAACCTCATGCTCGTGCGAGTCTTCGTGGTCACCGTTGCCCTTTTGCTTGCCGCCTGCGGCGAGAGTATTCAGCAGGCGGAACCAGCCGTGACGAGCTCGTCCGCTTCACAAGAGATCATTCGCCGGGAGCTCGAGTTGTCCGGTTGCGCCGACGTTGTCGAGGTATCGATCGAGCCGGAGCCGGGAGGAACCCTGGAGTTCCACGTGACGGTGCTGTCAGCCGACGAGGGATGGGACAAGTACGCCGATGAGTGGAGTGTCCGGTTGCCGGATGGCACGATCATCGGAACGCGAACCTTGACCCACCCACACGAGAATGAGCAGCCGTTCACGCGTTCGCTGGAAGGTCTGAACATTCCCGACGGAACGAAATCGGTGATTGTCGCCGCCCGTGATTCTGTCGAGGGTTACTGCGGATCCGAGTATGAGCTGTCGCTCCGGTGACCTCAAGCGTTCTGCTGATCGATCACGCGGCGGCGCTCATCTCGTTCGACATCATCGAAGGTTCTCAAAACCCCCGGTACGAGAACCAGCGGAATCGGAGAACGTTGCATGACCTTGACGGAAACGCTGCTCCAGACCGACTCATCGAATATCGGGCGAGTAGAGCCCATGATGATCATGTCGGCGCCGAGATTCTCGGCGGTCTTGACGATGACCTCAGCAGCGTCGTCCCCTTCCTCCAAAACCGTCCGGGCTTCTATGCCGTGGGTGCGGAGTGCTGCGACCACGGGTTCAACCAGGCGTGTGCCGCGCTCTTCCACGTATCTGCCGACTGCCTGTTCCCGGGAAGCCTGTGCATCCGGTTCCTCGTCGAACGGGCGCCATTTGTCATCCTCGAGATCAGAGAGAAACGAACGCGGTACTTCGATGACGGTCATGACCGACGCCTTGGGTTGGTCACCGGCTATGGCGGTGACGAGGGCAGCAACTCGGGCAGCCGGTAGGGCGCCCGCGGTGGCGATCAGAACGTGCACGAGGGAAGATTAGGCGGCTTGGCAGCATCGAGCGACAACATACCAAAATATGGCAGGAGGAGATCTATGGCCGAATTACAAGCGGAGCTCATCAACAGGGTCACCTGGAGCATCCCCACTGCGTTGGCTCTCGTCGGTTCGCGGGCGGGAGACGAGTGGAATGCGATGACAACCAGTTGGATCACACAGGTAGCAATGGAGCCGGTGCTCGTCGGTATCGGGGTGGATCAGAAGGCCGTGACCCATCGTCTGATCTCCGAGGGCGGATCATTTACGATCAATCTCTGGTCGGCTGAGGATACGAAGACGTTCGTCAAGTTCTCGAAACCTGCCCGGAAGGAAGAGATGACGTTGAACGGCAGGGCGATCCGGGTGGCGACCACAGGCGCTCCGATCTTTGAGGAAGCAGTTGCCTGGATGGATCTCACCCTCTGGAAAACCATCGATTGCGGATCTCATTCGTTCTTCATTGGGGAGATCGTCGATGCCGACCTTCCGAACCCAGACGCGCTGGTCGCTTCAATGCGGGACACCCGCATGAAGTATGGGGGAGTACGCCGCGGCGGTCATTGAGGAGCGCTCGATGTCTACCATCGAACCAGGAGGTGTTGCGTGGACGTACGAGTCGATGGCAAGGTAGCAATAGTCACGGGGGCGAGCAGGGGGATCGGAGAAGCGATTGCGACAGAATTCCTGCGCAGTGGCGCTCATGGCGTCGTCATTACCGGACGGCGTGAAGAGAATCTCGCCGGCGCACGCGAGAGCATCGAATCCGCGACCGCGGTCGGGGATCGCCTTCTTACCCGAGTGGCTAGAGCGGACGACGCCGAGCACGCCGAGGCAACGGTTTCGGAGGCCATCGATGTCTTCGGGTCCTGTGATCTCCTGGTGAACAACGCAGGGACCAACCCTGCACCCGGCAACATTGCCGACGTCGACATCGGTGCACTCAACAAAACCTGGTCCGTCAACCAACTCGGACCGGTGTTGTGGGCCCGGGCGGTCTACAACCAGTGGATGGGGGAGAACGGGGGTTCGATCATCAACGTGGCGTCGGTCGGTGGCATGCGGCCGACGGCCATCCTCGGTGCGTACAACATATCCAAGGCCGCGCTCATATTCACAACACAGCAACTCGCCTTCGAGATGGCGCCGAAGGTCCGGGTCAATGGAGTGGCGCCGGCGGTGGTCAAGACCAGGTTGTCGGAGGCGCTATGGGCAAACGGTGAAGAAGCGGCGGCTGCGACGCACCCGTTGGGGAGGCTGGGGGAGCCGCAGGACGTGGCGAACGCCGTCCTGTTCCTCGCTTCAGACGCCGCATCATGGATCACGGGCGTCACTTTGCCCGTTGATGGCGGAGTTGTTGGGGCGGGCGGCAGCCTGACCTGATCCTCGAGGTTGTGAGGTCGGAGCCGACTGTCCGACCATACAACGAGGAGCATGCGGCGCATGTCATTCGACAAGATGCGCAACTCGGTAGTGGAAAGCTGGGTACAGCGAATCGAGCGCTGGCTCATCTCCACGATCGCGCACAACCAACTCGGCCGGGACACAGGGCCGTTC
>CBDTUP010000080.1:0-9247 GCA_965363685.1 uncultured bacterium
ACCACCCGCCGGTCTGGCGGTCGACGCCAACGGAGAGCACGTCTACGTCGCTCAGCAGTTTGCGGGGGTATTCAAAGTCGATATGGCGGGCAAGGTCGAACTGGTGCCGGGAACCAACGCGATAGTGGTTCCCAACTCGCTGGCGTTCGACAAACACGGAAACCTGTACATCACTGAAACGCTCTCGTTTGACGGGATCGATGGGTTCTCCTTCTATGAGAACTGTGTCGGATCCGGTTTCACCGGCTGGTTCGGCCGCGGGGGTATCTGGTATGTCCCTAAGGGAGGCGAAGCCGAACTCTTGATTCGCGATGATCTGTTGACCGGAATATGTGCACCGAACCCGATTCCGTATCCCATCGGAGCGAACGGGCTCGCCTACCGGCACGGCAGCCTGATCGTGGCAAACACTGAGAAGGCCCTTCTGCTCGAGATCCCGGTGTTGGCGGATGGCGTTCTGGGTGAGATATCGATTCTCACAGACGTACCGGGCTCGAGTGACCTTGGGCCGTGGATGATCGACGGGATCGCATTGGACGTCCACGGGAACATCTACGTGGCGATTGTCACCGGTGGCGCGGTTGTAAGGGTCTCGCCGGACGGAATGGAGCAGGAGGTCGTGGGCACGGCACTCGACGGACTCGACTTCCCGGCCAGCCTGGCGTTTGGAACCGGAAAAGGTGAACGCAAGAGCTTGTTCGTGACGAATCTCGCACTGGGTCCGCCAGAATTCGCCAACCCCGGGTTCGCCAAGATCGACGTTGGGCAACCAGGGATGCCCCTGCCGTAGCTCCCGCGCACATCACAACTCCTCGACGACGGCGTCGGTGTCTCTTGCTCGTAGATGCGCGCGAAGCGGTTGGTGGCGTGGACGATGAGCGGGATCGTCAGCAGGAATAGCTCGGCTCAGCCGACATGCCAGGGCACCGCGGCCCCGGTCTGCACCTTCCACAGTGATGCATACAGCCCGTCTGCGGCGATGAGATCCTCGTGCGTACCCCGTTCGGCGACCTGACCCGACTCGAGCACGTAGATGGAATCGGCATGGCGGATGGTGGACAGACGGTGGGCGATCACGATCGTTGTGCGGTCCACGGAGATCCGCTCGAGCGAACGCTGGATGGCAGCCTCAGTTTCGTTGTCGACCGACGAGGTTGCCTCGTCGAGAATCAACACAGGAGGATCGGCGAGAATCGCCCTGGCAATCGACAGTCGTTGTCGCTGTCCTCCCGAGAGCTTCTGACCACGCTCACCGACGATCGTGGCGTATCCCTGGGGCAACGACTCGATGAACTCGTGCGCTTCGGCTACCCGCGCAGCCGCGATCACGTCTTCCATCCGAGCATCGGGACGGGCATAGGCGATGTTCTCATGGACGGTCCCGTGAAACAGGAACACATCCTGACTCACCAGTCCGATCGCCCGTCGGAGGTCTCCGAGGTCGAGATCCGACAAATCGTGTCCATCGAGGGTCACCCGTCCGTTGGTCGGGTCGTAGAAACGGAGCAGCAGTTTGATGATCGTGGTTTTCCCGGCACCGGTGGCGCCGACGATTGCAGTTGTGTGTCCTGCCGGCATGTCGATGTCGACGGAGGCGAGCACCGGGTATCCATCAACATACGAGAAATCGACCGCATCAAAGGTCAGATGACCATCGATTGAAGACGTTTCCAGCGGTGTGGGTCCACCGGTTATCTCTGGGCGGACGGCCAGCAGATCGAGCACCCTATTGGTCGACGCCATCGCCCGCTGGAAGAGATCGAATGTTTCGCCCAATCTGGTCAACGGCCACAGCAGGCGCTGGGTGAGGAATACCATCACGCTGTACGCCCCCACCTCCAGCAGGCCGTCGAGAGCGCGGAATCCACCGACGAGAAGGGTGGCGGTGAAGCCGGCAAGAATCACGATTCTGATCAGCGGCGAAAAGGCTGAGCTGAGCCGAATCGCTCGCCGATTGGCGGTTTGATACAGCTCGCTCTCCTGGGAGATGCGAGCGACCTCACGGTCCTCGGTCGTGAAACTCTTGATCGTTGCCATGCCGGCTAGGTTGTTCGAGAGCTGTCCGTTGAGTACACCCACCTGTTCACGGACGGCGGAATAGCGGGGCGCAATCCGACGCTGAAAGCGGAACGAGCCCCACAGGATCAGCGGGATCGGAATGAATGCGAGCCATGCAACCTGCCAGGCGATGCCGAAGAAGCCGATGCCGACCAGCACCACCGTCGTCGCCACCTGAAGGAGATTGTTGGCACCGCCATCGAGGAATCGCTCCAACTGGTTGATGTCGTCGTTGAGGACTGCCATCAGGCCTCCGGTGGAGCGGTCTTCGAAGAAGCGCATGTCGAGCGTCTGTGTATGTGCGTAGGCGTCGATCCGAAGCTCATGCTGAATGGTCTGAGCGAGATTGCGCCACCAGATCGAGTGCAGGTACTCGAAAAGCGACTCGAGTGCCCAGATGATGAATGTCAGCACTGCCAGCACGATTAGCTGATCGCGGGTGTCGACAACTCCGAACCCGGCGAGCATCGAATCCTCGCGACGGACGACGACGTCGACTGCGGTTCCGATCAAGACCGGAGGAGCGAGGTCGAAGGTCTTGTTGAGGACCGAGAACGTCGTAGCCGTGACTATCCGGCGGCGGTGTCCTGCTGCATATTCCCAGAGTCGGCGAAGAGGATGGTGTGACGAGGTCATGAGCGAAGCAGAGTAGTCAGCGCCTGTCGCGCTTCAGGAACCTCGAGGAGTTCCGCGGCGTCATAATTGGGTGAGATCTATTGAAGGAGGCGTGCGATGCGTCTCATCGCATTGCTAGTTGTTCTAGCCCTCATCGGTGCTGCTTGCAGCGGTGCCGAATCGTCACCTGCCGATCCCGGAGACGGTACGGTCGCAGGAATGCTCGTTGCATCTGATGTCGAGCGGGGCGATCCGCAAGCTCCGGAATCCGACGTGGACCGCGTAGCGATGAGTCAGCGGGAGTTTGCTGCAGACTTGTATGGTCGATTGTCGCCAACGGGGAACCTCGTCTTTTCTCCTGTAAGTGTCTATACAGCTCTGGCCATGGCCTATACAGGAGCGGCGAGCACGACGGCGGCCGAGATGGCCTCAATGCTGGGCGCAAATCTTGGCTCCGCCGATTTCCACGCGGCCATGAATGTCCTCGATCAGGCCCTCGCGGCTCGGAATCGGGAGGCAACCGAGTTCGAAGGAGCGATCGAACTCAGTATTGCCAATAGTCTGTGGGGTCAGGAAGGTATGGAGTTTGAGCCGGAGTTCCTCGATCTCCTCGCCCGGGACTACGGGTCGGGGATGCGAGTCGTCGACTTCATCGAAGCCGCCGCGCGCGAGGAAGCCCGACAGGCAATCAACGCTTGGGTCGCCGGTGAAACCAACGATCGGATCGACGAACTCCTCCAAGACGGAGTGCTCGACTCGATGGTTCGCCTGGTGCTGGTCAACGCCGTTTATCTGAACGCCGCATGGCAAACACCCTTTGATGAGGCCGCGACCAGCGATCAGTCGTTCACGCTTCTCGACGGATCCGAGCGGTCCGTGCCCACGATGAGCCAGGAGCTTACGTTGCCTTATGCGACTGACTCCGGCTGGCAGGCGATCCGGCTTCCCTACGCGGGCAACGAATTGGGCATGCTCATCGTGGTTCCCGAGGCAGGGGAGTTCGAGGAAGTTGCCAACCGGCTTGCCGATGGGCTGCTGGATGAAGTGTCGGAGAGTGTGTCTGCCTCCGCTGTGCGGCTAGATCTCCCCAAGTTCGAGATCCGGTCTCAGATAGGCCTGATCCCAGCCCTACAGAGCATGGGCCTCGACGAAGCCACCAGTGAACGTGCCGATTTCTCCGGAATGACCGGAGCGAAGGACCTGTTCATCAGCGATGTCATTCATGAAGCATGGATATCTGCCGATGAAGCCGGCACGGAGGCTGCAGCTGCCACCGCGGTCATGATGAGCCTGACGGCCGCTCCGCTCGAACCGATTGTTCTCAGCATTGATCGACCGTTCTTGTTCGCGCTCGAAGATATCGAGACGGGCTCGGTTCTCTTCATGGGAAGAGTTGTCGACCCGGGCGCCTAGGCTCTCCTTGCATGACTCTTTACACCTACACGCCTCCGGTCGAGATTGATGCGCCGGTCCTCGTCGCTTCCCTCAAGGGCTGGGTAGACGCAGCCGGCGTCGGATCGGCGGCCGCCGAATACCTGGCCGCCGGCGGTCCGATCGTGGCCGAGTTCGATGGTGACCAGTTGTTCGACTACCGCTCGAGTCGCCCCGTGGTCGACTTCGTGGATGGACACCTTCGCAACCTCGAGTGGCCGGAGTTGGTCATGCACCACCGGGTAGTCGGTGGCCGGGATGTTTTGATTCTTCGGGGCACGGAGCCGGATCTGCAATGGCGGGCGTTCGCGGAAGCCGTCTCCGAGCTGGCCAAAGAAGCAGGAGTAGCCGAGTTCGTGGCAGCAGGGTCCGTCCCGGCCGCGGTGCCACATACGGTGCAAACCCCAATGGTCACGACCTCTCCCGACCCCGAACGGATCGATCCCGCGGTGAGGACGCCGGAGGGTTTGTTGCGGGTCCCGGCTGCCGCCCTGACGGTTCTATCCAAGCGATTGTCGGAGGATGGAATCCCGGCCAGGGGGTATTGGGCGCAGATTCCGCAGTATGTCAACGGCCCGTTCTATCAGGGTGTGATCGCCCTTCTCGAACGACTGGCAGATCACTTGGGAGTGTCCATACCGCTTGACACACTCCCGGAGGAAGCTCTGCAACAGAGAGAGCATCTCGACGGAATCGTCGCCGGTCGGCCCGAGATCCAGAAGGTGGTCGAGAAGCTCGAGGAAATGGTCGAGGAAGGCGAATCCCTTCCGACTGCCGATGAGATCGGGTCGCAAGTCGAGGAGTTCCTGCGCGAATCCTCAGACGATGGCGGAGATCCCTTCGGCTCTGACGGATAGCCGATCTCGGGTTATTGCGGTCGGGGCTCGCCGTCGGCTTGGTACGCTGACCCCCATTCCAGGAGCAAGGTGATGGCAGCGTACGACCACAAGACGATCGAGAAGAAGTGGCAGGAGCGGTGGGAAGCGGACGGTCTCTATCGCTCGACCGTTGATTGGGACAAGCCCAAGCACTACGCCCTCACCATGCTCCCGTATCCGTCCGGCGACCTGCATATGGGTCACTGGTATGCGATGACTCCATCTGATGCTCGTGCGCGGGTCATGCGGATGAAGGGTTACAACGTTCTGTTTCCTATGGGGTTCGATGCTTTCGGGCTTCCGGCAGAGAATGCCGCCGTTCAGCGCAACGTCCATCCGGCGAAGTGGACCTACGAGAACATCGATCGTATGCGCGTGCAACTCCGCTCGATGGGAGCGATGTTCGATTGGGAGCGGGAAGCCGTTAGCTGCGATCCCTCCTATTACCGCTGGACCGAGTGGTTCTTCAAGCGGATGTTTGAGACGGGTATCGCCTACTGCGGCGAGGCCATGGTCAATTGGTCGCCGACACTTCAAACTGTCCTGGCCAATGAGCAGGTGATCGATGGTCGCGACGAACGAACCGGTCAGCCCGTTGTCCAGAAGCTGATGGAGCAATGGTTCTTCTCGATCACGAAATATGCCGACGAGTTACTGTCGTTCGAAGGTCTCGACTGGCCGGACCCGATTCGAGCTATGCAAGCCAACTGGATCGGTCGATCCGAGGGAGCGGAGGTCACCTTCCGAACCGAATCTGATGACGGGATCGTCGTCTTCACGACCCGCCCGGACACGCTCTGGGGAGCGACGTTCATGGTGCTCGCTCCTGAGCATCCGCTGGTCGATTCGTTGACGACCTCCGACAGGCGAGAGGTCGTGGACGCCTATCGGGTTGCGGCCGCCGGTCGGTCCGAACTGGAACGAATGGAAGAGACCAAGGAGAAGACCGGTGTCGCCACGGGCGGCTACGCGATCAATCCCGTCAACGGAGAGCAGATTCCGGTCTGGATAGCCGACTACGTCCTGTTGTCATACGGCACCGGGGCGATCATGGCTGTTCCAGCCCACGACCAGCGTGACTTCGAGTTCGCCCGCCAGTTCGACCTGCCGATCATTCCGGTCATCCACCCGCAGGGGGAGGGACCCCTCAACGAGCCCGAGATGGAGGAGTCCTACGTCGGGCCGGGAGTCATGGTCAACAGCGGACCGATCGATGGTGTTGAGACCAACGACGCCAAGGGACGAGCCAATCCTTCTGTTGCTGCCGCCATCGATTGGCTGGAGGATGCCGGAGCCGGTCACGAGGCGATCAACTACCGGCTGCGTGATTGGTTGATCTCCCGACAGCGTTACTGGGGCTCGCCGATCCCGATGTTGCACACAGCGGACGGCCGAATCGAACCGGTGTCGGATGCGGACCTTCCGGTCGTGCTGCCTGAGGACGTTGTTTTTGAGGGTCGCAGCCCGCTGGTGTCGAATGAGGAGTTCTTGGCTGCGAAGGATGCGCAGGGGAATCCCGCTCGGCGTGAGACCGACACCATGGACACATTCATGTGTTCGTCCTGGTATTGGTTCCGGTATCTCTCTCCGGCCTTCGACGAAGCGCCGTTCGATCCCGAAGAGGCTGCCTACTGGTTGCCGGTCGACGTGTACACCGGTGGAGCGGAGCATGCCGTTATGCATCTGTTGTACGCCCGGTTCTTCGTCAAGGCGATGCGGGACATGGGCGTGTTCGCAGACGCCGAGGAGCTGATGAAAAAGCATGGTCGCGATCCGGCGGGCGCCTTCGATGAGCCGTTCATAGTGCTGCGCAACCAGGGTCAAATTCTCGGTGAGGAGCGGGTCGGTGATTGGCTCGTGATCGATGGTGAGCGGCAGGATGAACGGGTCCTGGCCTCGTCGGTACGCGTAGAACCGGGTGCCGGTGCCGGCGACGGACTGGTAGTCGGTGAGTTGCTCAGGCGAACCGAGAATGCTTTACAGGTCCAGACCGATTCCGGCTTGGTTGCAGTGAAGGTGCCCGAGGATGCCGTCGTGGAGATCCCGAGCATTCCCGGCTCAAACGACGTGACTCAGCTGAAGCATCATCTCGAGGTTGAGCGGATGTCCAAATCCAAGGGCAATACCGTCAATCCCGACGATCTAGTGGACGAGTTCGGGGCCGATACGGTGCGAACCCACCTGATGTTTGCGTTCGAGTGGCAGAAGGGCGGCCCGTGGGACAGCCGTGGAATCGTTGGATCGGCCCGTTTCATCGACGATGTGTGGAAGCTTGGCTCGGCTTCCTACGAACCAACGACTGAGTCCGACGAAGCTTCAACGGCGCTGCGCCGGCGAGTGCATCAGACGATTGCCAAGGTCGATGCCGACATGGTCGAGTTCAAGTGGAACACGGCCGTGGCTGCTCTGATGAGCTTGCGCAACGACATGCAAGAGGCTCGCCGCCTGGGCTCGGTGTCGGAGGCCGTCTGGAGGGAGGCAGTGGAATCGTTGTTGAAACTCCTTGCGCCGATCGCACCTCACGTCACTGAAGAACTGTGGAGCGTGGCAGGCAATGACGGATCGATCCACCTGCAATCCTGGCCTGAGGCGGACGCAGCCGTGGCCAAGGACGAGACCGTGACCATGGTGATCCAGGTGAACGGCAAAGTCCGGGATCGCATGGAGGTGGACGCAGGGATTTCAGCGGAAGACGCCGAAGCCGCGGCACTCGCCTCCGAACGCATCGCAACGTGGACCGAAGGCAAGACGGTCCGCAAGGTGATCACCAGGCCTCCCCGCCTGGTCAACATCGTCGTCGGCTAGCCCCTCCCATGCTTCCTGTCAATGGGGCGCATCGTTTTCGATACCCTGCATTGACAGGAATTCCGGTCGATTATTCCTGTCAATCGAGCGTATGGTTTTCGATGCCCTGCATTGACAGGAAACCCCGCGATCTAGGCTGGGTGGGGTGAAGCGCACCTTTCAGTCACCTGATCTTGCGTCGCGGGCCGCATGGGCCGGTGGTTTTGTCGTGCTCGTAATCGTCGGGTTCTCGCTGTTCACCCCGAGCCTGGGTAGACGGGTCGGTCTGTGGGCCATCGCGGTTGGCGTCATCGTGTACTTCTGGCTGATGTCGGCCTCACGGGTCGAGGTGGAGGGGTCCGACATCCTGGTGATCAACTACGGGCGGCGGCGTCGGATAAAACGTGAGGATGTGCTCGAGTGCGGCATGGACACCCGGCCGCTCGTCGGCCCGGTAGGGCGGCTGCGGCTGCGTGATGGGTCGTCGATCTATCTCTACGGGCTGCAACCACGTCGCCAAGCCGGAGAGGACACTCTGAGAAGCGACGAACTATCTGACCTCGCTCTCACACTCGGATCCGGTGGTCCGATGAGTCCGTCATAACCTGGTCTTGCGTATCCTTCGACCTGTGCCACTATTGCGTCCGTGATCCTCGCTTCCATCCCATCACCGCCGGTGAACATCATTGAGATCGGCCCGTTGGACATTCATTTCTACGGGATCCTCATCGGCATCGGAGTAGTGGTGGCGATGGTCATCACCGAGCGCCGCTATCTCCGCTTCGGAGGCAATCCGCAAGACGTCGAAAAGGCAGCGTTCTGGGCGGTAGTGATCGGCTTCTTGGGAGCACGGACCGCCTACGTGAGTACTCACCTCGCCCGTTTCGAGGGTCGGTGGCTGCACATGTTTGCCATCTGGGAAGGCGGTCTGGCGCTATTCGGCGGACTCACCGGTGGAGCGCTGGCTGCAATCTGGGTGATGCGCCGCCGCAACGGAGATTTTCCGGCTTTCGCAGACGCAGTTGCCGTCGGCCTCCCGGCCGCTCAAGCGATCGGACGGTGGGGCAACTACTTCAATCAGGAACTCTTCGGTACCCCCACGGACCTTCCGTGGGGGCTGGAGATCGCCCGGCGATTCCGCCCGGCCGATTACGTTGATTCCGAGACTTTCCACCCGACGTTCTTGTATGAATCACTTTGGAACCTCGGCGTGATCGTGCTGCTTCTGAACGTGGAGAAGCGCTTCCAGCTACGGCGGGGCTCAATCCTGCTCGTCTACTTCATCACCTACGGAACCGGCCGGTTCCTACTGGAACTCATCCGGACCGACACGACGTTCAGGTTCCTGGGCTTGAGCAGGAACGGTTGGGTCAGTATCGCAGTGGTCATCGGTGGTTCGGTAGGCCTTTGGCTACGCAACCGCAGTCAGGAAGAGGAACCCGCCCCACTGGAGGCGGAACTACTCGATAACGATTCCGTCT
>CBDTUP010000081.1:0-9204 GCA_965363685.1 uncultured bacterium
CCGTCGGCGGCGACGTGCTGGCACAGGAAATGTTTGTGATCGTCGGCGCTCTGACTGTCGGTAGTGCCACTCCTCACCTGATCCGGGGGATCGGTTTCGACTGGCGCGGAGTGGTGCTGGCGGCCTCAGCAATGGCAGCCGTCGCAGTCGTCATCATGGCGCTGGCAGTAGCGGATGGTCCGTTCGAAACTACCTCTGCACGGTTCTCCTGGCGACACGTTGGAAGCGTCGCCGCCAACCGGGCAGTGCGGTTGTCAACGTATGGCTATCTCGGGCACATGTGGGAGCTATACGCCATGTGGACTTGGACGGCTGCTTTCCTCGCCGCCTCCTCAGAGGCCGCCGGCAGATCGTACGGGTCGATTTCGGTCATTACCTTCTTCGTGGTTGCGGTGGGGGGCATTGGCGCCTGGCTGGCCGGCAGATGGGCAGATCGGTTCGGGCGCACCCCGGTAGCTGGGGCTTCGATGGTGGTGTCGGGCGTATGTGCCGCGATTACGCCTGTGATCTTCGGCGCTTCCCCGCTCGTCGTTGTGCCCGTGTTTCTCGTCTGGGGGTTTGCGGTGGTAGCCGATTCGGCTCAATTCTCCGCGATGGTGACCGAGACGGCCGCCGACACTCTTCGCGGTACTGCTCTGACTCTTCAGACTGCCGCCGGCTTCCTCCTCACTCTTGTCACGATAAGGGGAGTGCCGTTGCTGGCTGAGGCGTGGACCTGGCGATGGGCCTTCCCGGTCCTCGCCCTCGGCCCTGTCGCAGGGGTGGCGGCGATGGTCGTGCTCCGGCGATCACCGATGGCTGCGCGATTGGCCGGAGGACGGGGTTGAAGAAAGAGATCCGCCTCGCGCCGCCGGGCAGACGCGAGAACGGACCCCTTTGACTCAGGCGTTGACGGTTGCTCGTTCCTCGCTACTCGATCGCGACAGAATCGCCTCGTCGACCGAGTATGCGCCCGCCCCCAGCAGGGCCAGCATGGCGAAACCGGCGGCATAGAGGAGCTCAAGTTCGGCGGTGGCATCGCCGGACAGAAGTCCCGCGTCGAAGCGATTGAACTTCACGTACGCGGTCACGGCCAGCATATGAACTGCCAGCAGTGCAGCCACGGGGCGGGTGAGAATCCCGGCCACAATCGCCAAACCGCCGACGAGTTCGAGAACCGGCACGATGTACTGAAGCAGGCCTGCAAGTGGAAGCTCCAGTGACTCGACGAATCCACCAAAGCCGTCGAGTCCATTGGAGAACTTGAGCCAGCCGTGGCCGGCCATCAAGCCACCGAAGGCGATCCGGGTGATGAGCAACGCTGTATCGCGCGTCTTGAGCATGGGTACTCCTCCCTTGGTTGGGAGTCATTACGGAGGAGTCGGATGTACGGTTCTCGCCGCTTCCTCAGCCTGGGTAGTCCGTCAGTGCCGAACCCGCCTCCAGGAGCCGGCGAGCGTTGGCGACAAAACGGGCGGCCGGGGCGCCATCGACGATGTCGTGATCGAAAGTGAAGCTGAGGTGCAGGAAAGTGCGCGGCTCGAGGGCACCGTTGATGAACGCCGGCCGTACAACGGTACCTCCGACGATGATGCTGAGCGTCTGGACCGGGAACCCGATTCCCCAGCCTCCACCCTTCCCGAACATCCCGACCGAACTGATCCCAACGGTCCCGGCCAGCTGACGTTGCTTGTGGGGCAGGCGGTGCAGCAAACCCACCAGCCGGCTTCTCAGGTAGCGCGGAAGCCGGAAGTAGAGCGCCGCCACCCCCTCGAGACTCATCGTCGGGCTCGAACCCGGATCTGCCTTGATCGCCCGCAGTTCATTGTCGATCTCGACAACGCTCTTCGTGTTGCAGGACCGGATCACGTGGTTCATAGGGAAGCTCCGGCCCTCGAGTTCAACTTCGATCATCACGTTGATGTCGACGTCGTCGAAGATGACGAGCCGATTGCGGAGATCACGCACAGCATGGACTTCGGGCACCTGGCCGACCGCCAGTCCAATGGAGGCTGCCACACAGGATGTCAGCGATGGGGGTGTAGTCATGCCGTCGAGGATTTCGACCGTTCGGGTTATGTCTACCTCTATCAGCCCATGTACTGGATGTCGGCGTCCTGCGGCCTCACCGGTATCGACGATGATCCGGCGGCTGCGCGGGAAGGCCTCAATACGGTAGCCGGCCATACCATCAACCTAGGCGGCTCATGCTCAAGATGGCTGCGGTCCCAGCCGATTAATGATCATGGCTCCTGCGCCAGGGGGTGAAACTCCCACCCGGTAAGCGCCGTGTGAAATCGGGACTGCAAGCGGGGTTCGAATCCCCGCCCTGGCTCACCTTCTACACCGTTCGTGCTTGATTCACGCTCCCGGAACGGGAAGCTCTCACGCACGAATGGGTGGAGTCTCTCTTGCTGAGTGCCGTTTGGACCTGCGCTTGGCGGCGAGTGTGGCAGTGCCGACCAGGGTCAGCAGCACCAATGCTGTGATCAGGGGGTTGTTCGCCACGATAGAGGTCATTGACGAGGAGAGGTCGTCGATGAACCGGATCGGTCGATTGGTGCCGAGCGCATCGGCTCCGCTCAGCAGAACCGTTGACCAGTACCAGACGATGAATCCTCCGGCGAGGATCAGCACGACCCCTGAGATCCGGTTGACATGTTGAGAAGCGGCACGCATCCGTGTGACCAACGTCTCCTTGCCGAGTGCCATCGCCACCGTTATTCCCAGTAGTACGAATGACATTCCGGCCGCATAGGCGAGGAAGGCTGCGAATCCTCCAAAGAAGCTCGTTTGAGTAAACGTCCCGGCGACCAGTGAGAGGAAGATGGGGAGGGTACAGGAGAGTGAGGCCAGAGCGTAGGAGACCCCGAACGCGAAGATGGCACGGTAGTTGTGCTCACGGCGCACGCGCTTGCCTTGGGGGAGTCGCCCGTTGAGGTAGAAGCCGCGCAGGAGTGCAATGCCAAGTCCAACGAGGCCGGCTCCGACGACGAGCGCAACCCAGGGGATGTAGGTCGCGATCGAGCGCAGCCCAGCCACCATGATTGCGCCGGTGACGCCAAAGACGAGCAGGAATCCGGCCGAGACCACTCCGCCGATGACGAAAGCCCTGCGAATGGCAGCGGATCGATCGACCGTGTCATCGTCCAATCCGATGAAGTAGCCGAGGTAGGCAGGAAGCATGGCGAAACCACATGGGTTGACTGTGGCCACGAGACCGGCCGTGAAAGCGGTTGCGAGTAGGGCTGTCATTTGCACTTCAGACAACGAGATCGCCCGACCCGACCTTGCGTCCTTGTCGGCTTGGCGACAAAGCGCGGGGATGCGGCGCGGCGGTAGTTGGCGAGCCGGTCGGATAAGGTTCAGCTCATGAGCACCACAAACAAACAGATCACACTTGCCCAACGGCCGGTCGGAACGGTCACTGAGGACTGCTTTGCCCACGATGAGGTCCTTACTCCGGCACCGGGTCCGGGTGAGTTCCTGGTCGAGGTCGAATACCTCTCCATTGATCCAACCATTCGAGGTTGGATGGCCTACGACACCTATCTGCCGGCCATCGAGATCGGTGCACCGATTCGCAGCGGCGGCCTGGGAACCGTGGTCGAGTCGAACAACGACGGCTATCCGGTCGGCACCACCATCTTCGGGATGACTGGATGGCAGCAATACGCGATCTTCGACAGAGGTGTGCAGATTGTGCCAGAAGGCATACCACCGGAAGCGGCGCTCAGCGTGTTTGGAACGACGGGACTCACCGGCTATTTCGGACTTCTGGAAATCGGGCGGCCGGTCCCCGGGGAGACGGTCCTGGTTTCCGGTGCGGCCGGGGCTACCGGTTCGATCGCCGGCCAGATCGCCAAGATCAAGGGCTGCCGGGTCGTCGGGCTGGCCGGCAGCGACGAGAAGTGTGCATGGTTGACAGAGGCGGCCGGGTTCGACGCCGCCATCAACTACAAGACCGAGAACGTGCGACGGGCAATTCGGGAGGCATGTCCAGACGGCATCGACGTGTACTTCGACAACGTCGGTGGTGAGATTCTTGAAGCGGCGATTGCGAATCTGGCGCTACGGGGGCGGGTTGTCCTTTGCGGTGCCATCGCTCAATACAACGACGAACGACCGTCGCCGGGGCCGAACAACCTCGGTGTTCTCATCAGCAAACGGGGCCGGATGGAAGGCTTCATCGTGCTGGACTTCCTCAAACGTTCGGGTGAAGCGATCAAGGACCTGAGTGCATGGGTGCAAGACGGCCGGTTGACCTACACAACAGACGTTGTCGACGGCCTCGAGAACGCCCCGGCCGCCTTCGACCGGCTGTTCACCGGAGCGAACACCGGAAAGGTAATGGTCCGCCTATAGAGCTGCAGCTATGCCGCCCAGGGTGGCCCGCTCAGATACTTCCAACCCGAGTCGGGTAGGAGGGCGATGGCAGTTCCGCCTTCGCGACTGAGCACATCGATGGCTGCATATAGCACCGCTCCTGAGGAGGTCCCGACGAACTGGCCCTCGGTCCTCATCGTCGAAGACACCGTTGCAGTGGCGGTGGCAGCATGCACCTCATGGCGGTCGGTGACCAGTGTCAGATCGGCAACCGGAGGCTGGAATGGATCGTCTTGTGAACGCATTCCACTGATAGGGTCGTCGACGAAAGGTTCGACCGAATGGATCCGGATGTCCGGCCAGCAACGGACCAGTCCGCGACTGTTGCCGGTGAGCGTGCCTCCGGTTCCAAAAGCCCCGAAGAAGTGAGTAGGTGGCACTTCCTCAGGCCAGTCTCGGATGATCTCGAGTGAAGTGCCGAAGAAGTGGGCGTAGACGTTCCACCTGTTTCCGTACTGATAGAGCATGTGGCCCTCGCCGGAATCCGCTAGCTCCCTCGCATGATTGATGGCGCCGTTGGGACCTCCTGGGACTTCGATCAACTCTGCTCCATAGGCGCGCAGCAGCTGCTTGCGTTCTTCCGTGGCGGTATCTGGTAGGCAGATGACCATCGGATGGCCGTGTATGACGGCAAGGCGAGCCAGTCCGATCCCTGTGTTGCCTGAGGTCGCTTCGATCAGGGGCTTGCCCGGTGGGAGCTTCCCGTCCGCCACCGCATTCTGAAACATGAACCAGGCGGCCCGATCTTTGATCGACCCCGTCGGATTGAACCACTCGAGCTTGGCAAACAACCTGGTCCCGGTTGGAGCCAGGTGTTGGAACTCGACCAGCGGAGTGTTACCGGGTTGCATGGCGGCGCTCACCGTACCCTGGTCACATGGATATCGGGCCGGCGGAACGCTCGGCAGGCGCCTCTAACCTTGGTCGTTCACCACCCGCGCGAGCTGGGAGAATCCTGATGCCTGCCCCTGTAACCACCGACCTGGTCTGGTCGACCGTCGAGAAGAACCCGTTCGCCGTCCTCGCCTACGTCACGCCGGCAGGTGAGGCCCGCTCGGCAGGAATCGTGTACGTAGTAGAGGATCGCACCTTCTTCATCTCTACCGACGATGACTCATGGAAGGCCAAACACATACGGAAGAACCCGAATGTGTCCCTCACCGTCACGATTCCGAAGCGCCTGCCGTTTCTACCCTTCATCAAGATCCCGGCCGCCGTCGCCACCTGTCAGGGGAAGGCAGAGGTGCTGACGGTTGATGATGTGGACACGAAGGTTGTCGAGCGTTTGTACAGAGGTATGGAGTTGACTGATCAGAGACGGGAGGACACGAGAGTCATCAAGGTCACTCCCTCCGGCAACTTCGTTACCTACGGCGTGGGCGTGTCATTGATGACGATGCGAAACCCAGATGACGCGAGTGGTCGCGTCTCGGTGAGCTGACCGTCTCGACCCTCGCCTGGCGGTTCCGGTTCAGATTCTCGGCGGTCCCTGCAGCACTCGCTCGCGAAGCTTCTCGGTGTTCCACGGTTCTGCAAAGCCCGCGTCATATCGGTAGGGGGCGATGGGTTCGAGCCACCACGTCGCCCCGACCTCCGCGAAGGACCCGACGATCTCTGCTGCTCTCGTCGGATTGTCACCCGGCGTCGCGCCCGAGTACACGATATCGAATGGATCGTCCGTTTGGCGGTGCGACGAGATGTAGGCGATACAGGCTCGCAAGTCCTCTATCTCGCTTTGGTCGTCGGTGTACTTGATCAACGGCATCACACCGTCCCAGCGCGCGGCTCTTCGCATCGGCTTCTTGTTCGGCCAGGAGCCTCCAACCCAGATGGGAATACGAGGTTCTTGAACAGGGGTTGGTACGAACCTGGCACCTTCGACCGTGTAGTACCTGCCGCGATGGTTCACACGTTCGCCGGTCCAGAGCTGCGTGATCACGTCGAGCGCCTCGTCGAGCATGGCGCCGCGCTCCCGGTGGACGGTGTTCTCGCCCATGTTGTCGAATTCCGGCGCGCCCTCACCGCTTCCGACCCCGAATACGAACCGCCCCCCGGACAGTCGGTCGACGGTCGTCGTTTCCCGGGCGAGCTTCTGCGGGCGCCTCCTGGGTACCGGCGTGACGGTCGTCCCTATCGTGATAGTGGTAGTCGCTTGCGCGACAGCGCCGAGCGCGACCCAAGGGTCGACCATCGTGTTCTTGAATCCCCCGATGTGGTCCCAGATGAAAAAGCCATCCCAGCCACTCGCCTCCGCCTGGGTCGCAAGAGACACCATGGCGGTCGGGTCGCCCCAGGAGCCGAAGTTGGGAAGGTAGAGCCCTGCTTTCATCTCCACACCCTATAGCTTTCCGAACTCACCTGTTGGGGGAGAGTCGCTTCGCCAGCGTGTTGAGGTCGGCCAGGCGTTCTCCCACCAACTGATCTCCAAGGTGCTTTAGCGCCTCGACGTTCTGTTCACTGACGTCGTCCATCGCGTAGCTGACCGCGTCCTTGAGGTCGGTCTGGAATCGCCAGTAGTGGTCACCGATCAGGGTGCTCAAGACCTGGTCATGGAGAGCCGCCTGTCCATCTTCGGCCGCCCGGAAGACATCCTCGGCGAGTTTGAGCCAGCTTCTGCCGACGAACTCCTTGTAGGTGAGACTCTGCCGGCGCCGTGGTACGCCGGTTCCCAGCGACACCACCATCACGTCGTTGTCCGCCATGCCTTGCTCCCGCGCACGGGCTACGCCTTCGATGTAGCCGACCATGGCCGGATTCTTTGCGAACACGCCGCCGTCGACAAGTAGCCGATCGGAAACCCCATCCCAATCCATTTCCAGCGGCGGGAAGTAGGTGGGAGCAGCCGAAGTCGCTCGTGCCACCTCGCGCATGAAGGGGTCGATGTCACCCCCGGGCTCCGTGTCTCTGGACCGAAAGAGGACGGGACTCTTTGTCTGGAGGTCGTAGCTGGTGATGACCACATCGATGAGGGCTTCGGACAGTCGAGTCTCTCCGAAGTACAGGTCAAAGGCCCGTTCGATGCCATCGGGCGCATAGCGAGCGTTGCCGGCCTCGGGGTTGAAGCCGAAGATGGCGGCATTCGAACTTGCGGACGTCCACCATTCACGGGCATCGGCGAAGCTGCGCGGGAGGGCGGTGACCGGACGAGGGAAGATCTCGTAGCCGTGTGACGTGTAGATGTCGCCAACGGTCTTGGCGGTATATCGAGGTGGTCCGTCTTCGCCCGGTGTGGCGAGGCCGAGAGCGAGCATCCCGCCGGTGGAGGTGCCGACCATGACATCGAATAGGTCCACGATTGGACGTTCCGCCAGGCTTTCCAACGCGATCAGCAAGCGTGTTGGAATTATCCCGCGAACCCCGCCACCCTCGATTGTCAGGATGCGAATCGGCATTGGTGACTCCTAGTACGAAACAGAGTAGATGTGTTACGGCGGCGCATCGTCCGCCACTGCTCAAGGCTTCGGACAAACGGACGACCTGCTTGAGTTGGGGTGAACAGCGAAAGGATTCGGTGGTGGACCTCATCATCCGCTCTGCGCAGCTTCGGGATGCAAAGGACCCGGTAGACGTCGGTATTGACGACGGACGAGTTGTCGCGATTGAAGGCACGATCGACGACACCGGCGATCGAATCATCGATGCCGGGGGGATGCTGGTCACCGAATCGTTTGCCAACCCCCATCTACATCTCTGCAAGGTGTACACGCTCGACCGCATGGATGAAGCCGCGCTGGCGGACTACCACGGCGGTCAGATGGGCAAAGCGATGACTGCGATAGAACTAGCAGCCAGAGTGAAGGATGAGTACGACGAGACCTGGATCGTTCCGAACGTGAGGAAGGCAGTCGCCCTGGCTGCCATCCACGGCAACACTCACATCCGGGCGTTCGCGGATGTTGACTCGAAGGCTCGACTCGAGGGTGTCAAGGCCCTACTGCGTGTGCGGGATGAGTTTGCCGGCATCGTCGATCTCCAGGTAGTGGCATTTGCGCAGGATGGCCTGGCTCGCGAGACCGGAGCCTCCGAACACATGCGCCGGGCGATGGATCTGGGAGCCGACGTCGTCGGGGGCATCCCCTGGATCGAGTACACAGAGGTAGAAGAACAGGCCCACGTCGATGAGATCTTCGGCCTGGCGGTTGAGTACGACAAACCGGTGTCGATGCTGGTCGATGATGCAGGTGATCCCGGTCTGCGAACTCTCGAGATGATGGCCGTCAAGGCCATTGAGACCGGTTGGGAAGGCCGCGCCCTGGCACACCATGCCCGGGCGATGTCGATGTATCCCAAGCCGTATCTTCAGAAGCTGAGTGCCTTGCTCAAGCGCGCAAGGATGGGTGTCGTCACCGATCCCCACACCGGACCGTTACATGCGCGCGTCAAGGAGTTGTTGGAGGAAGACGTCCTGGTCTGTCTAGGTCAGGATGACATCTCCGACGCCTACTACCCACTGGGCCGCAACAGCATGCTGGAAGTGGCATTCCTAGCCGTGCATCTTCTGTGGATGACGAGCGCTGCGGAGATGGAGACTGTGTACTCGATGGTGACAACCGACGCCGCACGGGCGATGGGTGTCGACGACTTCGAAGTGGCGGTGGGGTCTCCGGCTCACCTTGTAGTCCTCAACGAGCCGAACGTTCGAGAGGCGCTGCGAAACCACGCTGCCCCGCGGTATGTGATCAGCCACGGCCGGTTGATCGATCAGCAGGCGATGGAAGCGATAGTGGCTGCTGAGGGTGCATCGTAGGCCTCTTCTCAACCAGAGAGGGCTTCGACGATCGTGATGATGCCGATGGCCAGGAACAACCATCCCAGGCTCCGAACCAGGCGCACTTCAGG
>CBDTUP010000082.1:0-9196 GCA_965363685.1 uncultured bacterium
TTCGGCTGCGCACGCCGTCGTCGTCGCGCTGGTACAAGGTCGCGCATTGAGTCGAGCTTGCCGAAACACAGCAGACGATCGTCGGCCTCCAGAATGCGGCTCCCGCGCGGGTTCGGTATAACTCGGGTCCCCTGCGTAAGAGTGAGAATCGCGATGTCTCTTTCATGGAGTCCAGACTCACTGATGGTCTTGCCGAGAATCTCGGCGCCTTCCTTGACCTGGATCTCCGACACTCCGTATCCGGTCGACACAGTGAGTCGCTGGCGGATGTCGAGTTCAGGGAAGTTGACCTGAGAAGCGATGTAGTCGACGATTGCGCCCGCAATATCCAGGCCTGTTGAAGTTTCGATCCCTTCGAGGCCCGGAGACGAATTGACCTCCATCACGAGAGGTCCGTCGTCGCTCTCCAGCATGTCGACGCCCGCCACTCTGAGCCCCATGATTTGAGCGGCCTGGACCGCGACACGCTCATAGTCTTGACCGATCTCGATAGCTTCGGCCGATCCCCCCCGATGCACGTTCGACCGGAACTCGTCGCCAATAGCCGTGCGGCGCATGGCGCCCACGACACGGTCGCCCACCACCAGAGCGCGTATGTCCCGCCCCTTACTCTCGGCGATGAACCGCTGAATCAGTACGTTCTGTTTGGCGCTCTGAAGTGTCTCGATAACCGCCTCAGCCACTTTGGTGTCCGGGGCGAGAATCACGCCGATCCCCTGCGTGCCTTCGAGGAGTTTGATGACGACGGGCGCTCCCCCAACCCCTTCGATTGCGGCGAGGACGTCGGCACGATCGCGTACGAACGTCGTGGCGGGGATGCCAACATCGTGCCGGGACAGGATTTGAATCGAGCGAAGCTTGTCGCGCGAGTTGGCGATGCCGTGAGCCGTGTTGGGCGTATATACATCCATCTGCTCGAATTGCCTGACCACCGCCAGGCCGAAGAAGGTAATCGAAGCGCCGATCCTCGGTAGTACCGCGTCGTAATCGTTGATTGGGCGGCCGCGGTATTGCAGGTCGGGTTCATCGCCTGCGAGATCGATGGCGAAACGCAGAGTATTGAGAACGCGTACCTTGTGGCCGCGCTCTTCGGCGGCCGCGACCAGGCGTTGAGTGCTGTATGCACGAGGCGCCCGGGAAAGAATGGCTAGGTTCATGTTCCTCCTGAACGATATTGAGGGGCGGCTTCCGAGTCGGGCCGACGGATCCCCCACTGTAGGAGTATCCGTCGAGGCACCGCTTCAGAGAATCGCTACTGAGTTTGGGACCTGCCTTTGAGTATGTTCTTCACTCCACCGACACCACCAGCCGCAACATCCGTCACTGCGTGAACTGCCTTTTCGCATATCGCTTCGGCGGCTTCGAGTGCGCCGGTAGCTGCCCACTCAGCGGCATCCTCGACCCCGATTCCGATGGCCTTGGCTCCCTCGACAGCTCCGCTGATCGCACCTGTTGTTACGTCAACCCGCCGGATACTCAGAAACGTGAGATGTTTCGGGTACTGCAACGGATGTGTCGGCGCATCGGTGTCGCCAACAGAACCGAGGCAATCATCTGGGCAACAAAGAACGGTCTCCTGTAGCGGAAGCGCAGAGATCTCTCATCAGCTAGCGCCCTCCCAGAAAGGAGCGGCCCGGATCGACAACGAACCGGCGACGAATCGCCTGACGGCCCAGGAGCATCCGAAATCCCATCGAGTCTCGCTTCGTGAGCGTCACCTCTATCGGCCAACGGTTCCCCATGATCTCGATATCGACGACGATGACGGGGCGGATCTCCTGGTGGCCTCCTGAACTCGTCACCTTGCGCCGGTCGACGACCACGGCCTCGACCTCATACGAGGGAGTCGATTTCCTCTGCAGCGGACGAACCTCGAACAATGCGTACTCCTCCCCACCACGCTGGACCATGCGCAGGTTGTGCGCGTGCAGCGCCGACGAGCGCGCCCCTGTGTCGACCTTGACCTTGATTGCCGGCACGCCGAACTCGGGGAGGGCCAGCCATTCTCGCCAGCCGAGCACCGGCAGCCGACTTGCCATCTTCCGAGACGAGGTGGTTTTCATGCGCTGCCCAATCTAAGACATCGAGAGGTCGAACAGCGACAGTTCGCCGCCGGGTTGGCCCTCCAGCGGAACGTACGCAGGTACCGCGTGGTGCGGCGTATCGAGATACACCTTGGCCTCAGGGGCCTGCGCAAACTTGCCGTGACTCCAGCGCACCTCGATGTGCCCGGCGACCGATGCCTCGCCTCCGGTTCGTCGATTGATGTAGGTCGCCTCCCAGCTCACGATCGGCTGGCCACGGTCGGTCTCGCCCCAATGACGGAACGACTTGAACTGGTGCGATGCCCGCAGGTCCCAGGGCGTCTGCACCCGGTAGGCGAGCGCATGCCCGCCGGCGGATTCACCCAGGACGAAGTACGGGGCCGACTGCAAACGCAGAAGCCTCCACATCATTTGCTCGCGCTGTAGCTTCGTTCCGATGGCGTTCGCCCACCGGTGCGAGGAACCTTGCGCGGCTCGGGTGGCAAACTCGCGATAGGCACCTTTGGCATTGCCCACCAGGTTGCGGGGCAGTGTCTTCTTGAGGATCGCGCGGTGTTTCGGTTCGAGGTCGGTCGCCAATCGCGGCAGGGACGGATCCGGGACCAGCCGTCTGCACTCCTCGTAGAGGTCCTGATAGGCGTCGCCGGCGACGGCGACGAACCAGTCCTCTTCGGCAGTGCCGCCGAACAACCCAGACGGCGAGGAGTTCGTGAGAATGTTGGATCCGTACTTGCACGACACCAAGTAGACGTGATCTACCCGCAGGTCGGCCGGAATCTCCTCGTATCCAGGCGGTCGGTGACCGCCCTTCCATTCCACAATCCACGGAGGGCGGCCGCGTAGTCCCTCATTGGCTGCAGCAAATCGGACTCCGTTACTCCAGGCGGTTGCGAACAAGTCCCGATGCATTCCGGAGCGAAAGGCGGAACTCAACCGGTCGTACACCTCGTTCCCAACGTTCTCGAAAGCCGGCGGTCGCATACCGATTGCATGGCCGAGGTTCGGATACCCGAACATGCCGAGACCGGTAACGATCTCGGTGATCTCAGTGCGAAGAGCAGGCACGATCAGGCGTCCCTGAAGAGCCGTTTGAACTGAAGCTGCGCTCCTATCAGTTCACTCGGAAGCTCCCCGCGTCCGTAGATGGGTAGGAACGTGTATACGTCCACCGCTACTCCGGACAGTTCCATCCAGGTGACAACGGCATCTCCCCACCTCTCATCCAGCAGAGCTCTCCGCAGTTCGTCCGCACCTTCGCCGGAGAGCTCTGCAGGGTTGGTGTCGGCTACAAGCTCCAGAGCAAGCAGGCGTTGAAGGACGTCGATATCCTCGGCCAGGAACACCTCAGGAGGGTCGTGTCGAACGACCGCGTACGCAACCCCGTTCATTCTTCGGCGTCGTAGTAGCGCGCCAGTTGCTCGTCACGGCGTGCGGCCAACTCGGGTTCCGTCCAGAACCCGGCCAGCTGCTCCTGGTGCCCCTGGGCGTACTGCTCGAGCCGACTGACACCTTCGCTGTCGAACATCTCGATCGCATCCCAAACATTGCCGGGGCCCACCGCGTGCAACGCCTTGTCTCCATCACTTCCGGGACGAGGGAGATTGGAGGTGACAATCAGCAGCCGTGCTTCCTCGTCGAGTGACTTCAACACGTGGGCTCGCCCGAGGGTCTTCCACAGGGTGTCGGTCCGCAACAGGCCGGGACGCGCCGTGGTGAAAGCGCCCGACACATCCACGAGAAACTCTCTATCGCCTTTGGAGTCGACGACCCGGAAGTTGAAGTGCACTCCGGATTTCGGAAGTTTGTACGCCTCATCAATCACCTCAAACCCGACCTCTTCGAGGACCTGACGGGCCAGATCTTGAGCTTTCTTGCCCTCCCGGCTGGCCCGGCGCTGGAAGTGATCGGCCCGCTCCTCCGGCGTGAACTCCGGTGGAAGGTCGAGGGCCAGCCTTTCTTGATGAGCGTCCTCCTGCTGCTGATACCGTCGGTACCGCTTCTTCTCTGCGCGATAGCGAGCCTTGGCAGTCTCGATGTAGTCGGGGTCGAGGTCGTAGCCAACACTTCTCCGCCCGGTTCTCGCTGCGGCAACCAGCGTCGTGCCGGAGCCGAGGAAAGGGTCGAGAACCAGATCGTTCTCGAACGTGTACAACTCGATGAGACGCCGCGGCAACTCAACCGGAAACGGTGCAGGATGCTGCACTCTCCGGGCACTCTCGGCGTCGATGCGCCACAAATCGAGCGTGGCCTCCATGAACTCGTCCACCGGCATCGTGTTCTCGAACGGGTAGCCGTCCTTCACGCGTTGCTGACGCGACCGTGCTCTATCGAACCGGCCTTTGGAGGCGACGATGACCCGTTCGGTCACATCCCGTAGAACTGGATTCGTCGCCTTGTTGAAGGAACCCCAGGCCACAGATCCCGACGCCCCCTCCGCCTTCTGCCAGATGATCTCCCCTCGCAGCAAGAGACCCAGGTCATCCTGAAGAATCCGGATGACGTCGGCCGACAGGCTCCGGTACGGTTTGCGGCCGAGGTTGGCGACGTTGACGGCGATCCGCCCACCAGGCTCGAGAGTCCGCTTGCACTCGGCGAAGACATCTCTGAGCATCTCGAGGTATTCAACGTAGGAGCTCGGGACGTGCGGCCGCGCCTCCTCTCCCCCACCGGTAATGGCCTGCTCGTACTCCTTGCCAACGAAATAGGGCGGCGAGGTGACAACGAGCGCCACGGTGTCGTCCAGAACGGCAGCCATGTTTCTGGCGTCCCCGAGGATGGCAGGAGGTTCCGGTAGTTCTACCTGCGCCGGTCCCAGGGTGTCGTCCTCCGACAACTCCGGGGGGTTGAAACGGGCATAGAAGGCTGAGGCGTCGTGGTTCTCACGCCGCCCGACGCCGAATGACGACGTGGCGGTGCCGCGGGTCGCTTCGTTGCCTTCTGATCCGGATTGCTCACTCATCAAGGGGAACGATACCGGCCCGGAGTGACAGAATCCTGCACCGGCCCGTCGACTGGCCAAGAATCAACCGGTGGAGAGGTTTCTCAACTCAGAGTTCAGCCGACCATCAGAGTCCGACATGTCACCTCATGATGTTGCGTAATGAATCCTGTCGGCACTTCCCCGCCCGGCCGTAGCGAAGTCGACGCTCTACCGACGGCAGAGATCGGTCAAGTTGTGTCCGTGAGCACCCCGTGGAGGAGGACGTCGATGAGCGTGGAATAGAGCTCTCTGGCGGGTAGACCCGAATGGCGAACGGCCGGGATCGCGTGAGGATTGACCATCAGATCCCAGATCACCCCTTCGATCAGATCCTGCCGGACTCCCGGACGCAAACGTCCAGACCGATCGGCGAGGTCGAATATCCACGAGATCAATCGGTGAGCGATGGCGTCTCGACGTTCTTCATACTCGGCCGCCGCACGTGGGTACAAGGTTTCGAGTTCTTCGCGGTGGACCGGGAGATCGATAGCCGGTTGTCCGGCGATCCTCTCCCCGATGGCGACAAGCACGCCCTCGACCGACAGATCGCTCTCGCCGGTCATCTCGTCTTGAAGGCGTTCCAAGGCCACAATCGGGGAGAAGAAAGCTGCCCTGACCAGCGACTCCCTGTCCAGGAAGTACCGATAGAGCGTCACTCGTGACACTCCAGACCTCCTCGCCACATCGTCCATCGAGACACGCCTGATCCCTTGGTCGACGAACAGCTGGATCGCAGCCTGAAGGATTCGATCTCTCGTTGACAGCGGTTCGGAAATCATGATACAAATATAACGAGATCTGTTTCAGTTGACAATGCTCTGTTCGATCGCACAAACACTCCTGAGAGTTCCAAGTTGCCCGGCCTCATTCGCTTCCTTTCTGCGATCATCCGCCGCGCCCCCGTCGTTGTAGTCGCACTCGGCCTGGCGATAACGGCGGCCCTGGGCGCGTTCATCCCACAGGACGAGATAGCTCCAACCATCGAGAGCTTCGCTCCAGACGCGCCCGAATACACAGCTTTGATCGACGCACAAGAACGCTTCAACGCCACCAACCGGTCGTTGCAGGTACTGGTGGAGTCCGAATCCGGAAATGTGATGACCGCCGACGCGGCCCGCGCCATCGCTGCCGCCGAAGCCCGCATCCGTTCGAGTTCGTCCGCACCGTATCTCGCCGACCGGCCGGATGGACCCATCATCACCTACCTCACGCCTGCAATCCGGGCGATGGAGTTCCTCGGCAGCTCTCTCGAGTCGGCCGACGATTCTGTGGTGCTGCAGATGTACCAGCTGGCACTCGGCCAGATGACACCGGAAGAGATCGAGGCACTCGGCTCATTGCTGCCGTCCTCCGTCGACAACCCGCTCGACGATTCCGTCAGCTCGGGGTTGATGGTGGTTTTCCTCGACACGGCCGATCTCGAATCGTATGGACAGTTGGAAGAGATTCACCGCGATCTCGTCGCGGCTGTAGAGGGCGATGACGGTGGGGGCGTCCAACTCTCAGCGTTCAGCTTTGAGCTGCTGTTCTCCGACACCACTTTCCGCGACGAGGTGCAGGGACTCTTCCTGCTGGCAGCACTAGTGATCATCGGCATCCTGGCCATCGTTTTCTGGGTACGACCGGCTTCACGCAGGGGAATCGGCGGTGCGATTCGCAGGACCGCGGCCGATGTTGGGTTGGCCATGACGGGAATAGGAATGGCCATCGTCTGGATGATGGGAGCCGGCGTGCTTCTCGGCCCCCGCTATTTGGGACTCATCGGCAGGTCCAGTGAACTGCTCCAAGCCTTGCCGATACTGCTCGTGGGGTTGGGCGTCGACTACAGCGTCCACCTGACCGCCCGCTACCGGGACGAGCTCGGGACCGGCAGCAACGTTCCTGAGGCTGCCGGTCGGGCAACCTCGACTGTGGGGGTCGCGCTCGTTCTGGCCACCCTGACAACCAGCATCGGATTTCTCACCAATGTGGTCAACCCGGTCCCGGCACTACGCGACTTCGGGATCATGGCCGCGGTCGGAATCACATCCGCCTTCGTGATCATGCTCACGGTGGTTCCGGCGGCTCGCCTCCTCCTGGATCGGCGCGCAGAACGCCGCGGAACGCTGCCAACCGCCCGCCTCGCCGGACAGCAGCGACGCTGGCTGGGTCGGCGGCCACCGCCGTGCTCGCCGAGCGACACCCCGGGTGGGTACTGGGCGTGACCGCTCTGCTGGCAGGAGCCGGGATATATGGACTGGCCAATCTCGACACCGAGTTCAGTTCGGCTGCCTTCGTGCCAGACGATGCACAGATTCTCCAAACCTACGGCACCCTCGACAGACAATACGAGTCTGGTTTCGGCGAAATCACGGACGTCCTCATCGAGGGCGAGGTCTTGACACCGCAGGCTCACAACGCCCTCGTGGAGTCCGTCGCGAACCTCGCCGGCAACCCATATGTCGTCCAACAAGGCGGTGGACCGGCGGCGCTGAGCCCGGTGTCCGTACTCGCCGGCCTGATGGACCAGGCCGGCTTTGCCGGCGATGCCTTCAGGATGGGCCTCCAACCGGATTTATCCGTGGCCGCAGGAGCGGACGTCGAGGCGATCTACGCCTCTGCCCTCGACCTCGCTCCGGAAGAAATGGGGCAGGTCTTCTCCGCCGACGATCCCCCAGCAATCAGGGTGGCGATTTCCACCAGCGCGGCAGAGGAGTTCGTCAGGGAACTGGACGAGGCGCTCACCGTCGATTTCGCGGCCGTCGCCGCTCTCGATGGTGTCTCGGCGCTGGCCACCAACGAACACATTGTGGTCACCGTGGTCATCGACGCCCTCAACTCCTCCCAGACTTCCTCGCTTGCGTTCACGCTGCTGGCCGCCATGGCCTTGCTGACGGTTGGCTTCTGGTTTGAGTGTCGGCGACCAATGCTTGGGGTCATAACCATCGCCCCGGTCATAGTCGTGGTCCTGTGGACCTACGGCATGATGGCCGCCAGCGGGATACCGTTTGGTCCGGTCACCGCCACCGTTGCGGCGCTCGCCATTGGGATTGGCGTTCCCTATACGATCCACATCACCCACCGGTACCTGGAAGACCGGCAACGGTTCGACGACCCTGCTGCGGCACTTCGTTCAACCGCGGGTCACACCGGCGGCGCGCTGGTTGGCTCGGCCTTGACCACCATCGCCGGGTTTGCCGTCTTGATCAGTTCGTCTCTTTCCCCCTTCCAACAGTTCGGGATCGTTACTGCCTACGCCATCGGTTTCGCACTCCTGGGATCGGTAATCGTGCTGCCGAGCTTGCTGGCGCTGTGGGACCGTTGGCATCAGAGACGAAATGAAGCAACGGTGGAAAGCGCCTACCGGATGACCAAACCTCAACCCGTGAACTCCTGAGTCGCCGGTAAGGGCTCTTTGAGACGACTTCGTTGACCCTGAGACCGACGTCTACTCGGTCACCCGGGTCGGCGGAGCGATTCCCCCTGGTCTCAGCCAGGCCGAGGATGGCACCTTCACCGGAACTGCTTCCGTCATCGGCTCATTCGTCGGTCTCGTGGAGGTGTGCGATGTTCACGGGGCGTGCACAACTTCTGCGGTCGAGATCCAGGTTCTCAGCACGGGTCTTTCGCAGCTCCCGTTCACGGGTCCTGAGATCAATGCACTCATAGCCTTGGCGATGCTGCCTCTCCTCTTCGGGGTGGCACTGCGCCGGACAAGAAGGACGGCCATCAGTCGAAAGCGGGATTGCCAGCGAGTCCAACCCGGCACAGGCCGGAATCGTGACGTTCGCCTCTGGTAACGACCTGGAAGTGCTGCCCAAAATGACTGCGATGTTGGCCATTTGGGGACTTGTCGTCATCGTTCTGTCGATCCTCGCGTGGGGCGGCCAAACAGTGTCTTGGTTCGCACCGCGCAGGGCCGTGCGATGGGGCTTGATGGAGGCAGAATCCGATGTCGAGCCGACATACTGGGCCGATATCAGGGGCGAAGCCGCCTGGGACGCCCTGAGCCTGTGGCCGATGGCGGTGGCCGGAGTACTCATGATCCTCAACAACGCGGCCTGGACCTACTTTGGACTGGCCGGCGGAGCCGTCTTCGTCTACTTCGCCGGGCGTGGAATCTTCACCCGCCTCGAGATGCGACGCCGCGGGCTCCGTATCGGCGCAACCTCCAGCGTAAAACTCGGCCTGA
>CBDTUP010000083.1:0-9188 GCA_965363685.1 uncultured bacterium
ACCCAGCACGTCAGCGACCCGTTCAGCAGGGACGCCGAAGCGTTCGAGAACCTCTATCAGTTGTTCCTGGCCGCCGACCTACGGGACTCGCTACCGCAGTCATGAGACGCAATACCATTCTGATCGTCATCGTGGCGATGGCGCTAAGCACGAATGCCCAACCAGCCACCGGCTTGATGTCGATTCCGACCCAACCGTTGGAAGCGCTGGCGCCGCTGTCACCACCCGAAGTCACTGCTGAGGCCTGGCTTCTCTGGGACGACACCTTTCAACGAGAGTTGGGTTCACTACAGGCCAACGAAGCTCGGGCGATGGCTTCGACCACCAAGATGATGACGGCAATCGTTGCGCTGGAGAACAGCAACCTCGACGACCAGGTCATCGTGTCCGAAGACGCCGCCGCCATTGGTGAGTCCGAGATAGACCTAGTGCCCGGAGAGACCTGGCGCATGGAAGACCTCCTGCGGGCCCTCTTGATGAGATCGGCCAACGATGCTGCGGTTGCGATCGCGGAACACGTGGGTGGATCGGTCCCCGGATTTGTGCGGCTAATGAACGAAACGGCAGTCGAGCTGGGACTGGCCGACAGCCATTTCATGAACCCACATGGTCTGGATCAGGAGGGTCACTTCTCGTCTGCCAGAGACCTGTTGAATACCGCCCTCATCGGTATGGAGGACCCGCTGTTCGCTGAGATCGTTGGAACCCGGTCGTCGACCTTTCCCGACGCGCCGGACGGGGAAGAACGCGTCGCCTCAACCACCAATGCTCTTCTCAGCACCTTCGAGGGTGCCATCGGTGTCAAGACCGGGTTCACCGACGATGCCGGGTTGACCATGGTTGCCGCAGCCGAACGTGATGGACGACGCCTGTATGCCGTCGTCATGGGATCCAGCGATCACTTCGCCGATGCAGCTGCGTTGCTCAGGTATGGATTCAATGCCTTCGGACTGCTGAATGTGGTAGCCGGTGGTCAGATCCTGGCGGAACAGCGCGGACCGGAGGGAACCACCGACGTTGCCGCTACAGACGACGTTGAGTTCTTCGCCAGCTCCGAACAGGCCGACGACGTGGACCTGATCATCGAGTACGACGAAGCCGGTGACCCGGTCGTAATCGTCGAAGTCGGCGACGAGGAAATCGGACGGACGGACCTCGAACTCCAGGAGCCGCAAGAACTCCCCGGTATCGGCGATGCACTTGCCTGGGCTAGCGCCTATTGGGATTGGTTGTGGGGCAATGATTGAACCTGTCGTTGAGGTTATCCCGGAACCAGTCCTGCAGTCCCGTATCGGCGAGTTGGGTGCCCAGATCACTGCCGATTACGAAGGCAAGAGTCCGATTCTCGTTGCCGTCCTTCATGGAGCCTTGCCGTTTTTAGCCGATCTGTCCCGGGCGATCCCCACGGAGCTCGACATCGACTTCCTGGCTTTGAGCAGATTTGGCGAAGGAGGGCGCGTCCGTATCGCGATGGACACCCTATCGTCACTGGAGGGGCGGCATGTGATCATCATCGAGGACATCGTTGATACAGGTCTGACGCTGAATGTGTTACGCCGCATGATCGAGATGCGGGAAGTCGCCAGTCTCGCCACGGCGACCCTCATCGACAAATCCTCGCGCAGGTTGGTCGAGACTCCCCTCGAGTACAGGGGATTCGAAATCGGAGACGAATTCCTCCTCGGGTACGGAATGGATTGGGAGGGCCTGTTCCGCAATCTTCCATCGATATGGGCTGTGCTGGATCTTGCGGCATTCGCCGAGAATCCGGCCAGGCTGCATGGTCTGGCGTTGAACCGACCCGGTGATAGTCTGAATGCATGAGTGACGGCGTGCCCATGGATCTGGTCGGAGTCCGGATCGAATTGCCTTCGAATCAGCCCATCGTGCTGCTGCGCGAAAAGGAAGGTCGCCGCTTCCTTCCGATCTGGATCGGTGCGATCGAGGCCACGGCAATTGCATACGCGCTCGAGGGCGTCGAACACCAACGACCTCTCACTCATGATCTCTTTCGTGACAGCGTGCAGGCCATGGGTAGCACCGTCGAACGCGTGGTCGTCACCGAGCTGCGAGACAACATCTTCTTCGCAGACCTCGTGTTCTCCACCGGCGATTCGGAGGTGCATGTCTCAGCACGTCCGTCAGACGCAATAGCGCTCGCCGCTCGCACCGATGCGCCGCTATTCGCTGCCAGTCAGGTCCTCGACGATGCGGGGATCGAGATTGAAGACGAAACGAAAGAAGAGGAGATCGAACGCTTCCGGGAGTTTCTCGATGACGTGTCACCGACTGACTTCGGGGCACCACCTCCAGCCTCGTGAGCCCTAGTTCAAGAGTTCGAGTCGGCGCGATTCTTCTAGCATCGATCGTCGTCGTCGGGACGATCGCCTATGTGATCATCGAAGGGGTCTCGTGGTTCGATTCCTTCTACATGGTCGTCGTGACAATTACAACGGTCGGCTTCAGCGAGGTCATCGAACTGTCCAATGTCGGCCGGGCGGTGACTATCGGCCTCATGCTCATAGGCGTGGGCAGCGCGGTCTACACTGTCGGCGCGGGCCTCGAGATGGCCATCGAGAATCTGGGCGAACGGGGGACGGCGCGAATGAGTCGAGTAATCGACAGCCTCTCGGATCACTACATCGTCTGCGGTTTCGGCAAAGTGGGTTCCGCCACCTGGGACTACATTCACAGGCGCACCGAGAAGGTAGTGGTCATAGAGAACAATCCCGACCTCGCCGAGCGGGCCAGGTCGGAAGGCGCAATGGTCGTCGAGGGCGACGCGACGCACAACGAGGTTCTCGAAAGCGCCGGAATCCATCGGGCTCGCTCGCTGATCGCTTGCGTGCGAGATGATTCCGACAACCTGGTCATCGTCCTGTCGGCCAAATCCCTTCAGCCCGATCTTCTGGTCATTTCACGTGCCACCGAACCAGAGGCGGTGGATAAACTCGGTCTGGCCGGAGCCGACCGGATCGTTTCTCCACAGACCGTTGGCGCAAGGCGAATCGCCGCCATGGCGCTAGATCCAAACCTGGCCCGTTTCGTAGACCTGGTGGTGGAAGGTGACACGGTTGAACTCCGTATCGAGCAACTGACCGTCCCGACCGACAGCCCGCTTGCCGGATCAACCCTGCGGTCATCCAGGATCCGGGAACGCTCCGGTGCGACGATTGTTGCAATCGAAGCCAGCAGCAACGGCGTTCAGCTCAACCCGGATCCCGATCGCGAACTCATCCAGGGGGACGTGCTTGTCGCGCTTGGAACCCGTGAGCACATCGAAGCTCTCAACGTCATGCTTGCCGCTTCCGGCAACGGTCGTTGACGCCGCGCGTCGCCGCAGGTAACTTGACTCACCCTGGGGTAATTACGGGCGTGTAACCTTGGGCAACAAGAAGGGAAACACACTGTGACGGACTCCGGCTTTCGGGCCCCCAACGTCTGCAATCTCGTCGGTATCACGTACCGACAGCTCGACTATTGGGCACGCACTAAATTGATCACCCCATCAATCCAGGCAGCCCACGGATCAGGTAGCCAGCGCCTCTATTCATTCACCGACGTAATCCAACTCAAGGTGATCAAACGTCTTCTGGACGCGGGAATGAGCCTCAAGAAGATCCGTCAGGCAATGGAGATCCTTCGTGAACAGCTGCGAAGCGAGCAGCCATTGCGCGATGTAACGCTGCTATCCGACGGTCAGACGATCTTCGCAGCACACAGCTCGGACGAAGTCGTGGACATCTTCCGCAAGGGACAAGGAGTCTTCGGTATTGCAGTCGGTCCGGTTCAGGAAGAGCTCGAAGGCGAGATCCATGAGCTCTATCCGGAGATCGACATTCTCGATCCATCCATTCCGGCCACTGAGGCAGGGGTCACCTGAACGGTCTGACGCCGGAGGGCGCGGACCAGCCGACGGCCGACACCGTCAGTTTCGCTCACAACAGTGAGCGGCAGTTCGCGCTCCTCCTCGATTTCTACGGCCTTCCATGGGATTACGAGCCGCGCTCGTTCGCTATCGAGCACGACGATGCCGGTGAACCCATCAAGTTCTTCACACCCGATTTCTATCTTCCGGATGAGGATCTCTTCATCGAGATCACGACGATGAACCAGAAACTCGTCACGAAGAAGAACCGCAAGGTACGGCGTCTACTCGAGCTGCACGAGGGAATCAACTGCAAGATCCTCTATCAGCGCGACTACCTCCATCTTGTGATCAAGTATGGACTAGAGGAACCCGGGCAACTCGACGAAGCGCCCATGCCCAGCCGCATCCCCGGACCACCCCAAATCACCCGCTTGGATGAGGCCGGTTCTGAAGCCGGATAATCAGATGCCGTGGAAGTACGCGGCTGCGGGCGTCTAGTCTCGTTTCCAGACTCAACGGAGGTGTTATGCCGCGCTCGCCGCTCCATCAGGTGCACGAGAGCCTTGGTGCCCGATTCGTCGATTTCTCGGGTTGGGACATGCCGGTTCAATACGAAGGTGTGCTTGTAGAGCACATAGCGGTCCGCTCCGAGGTCGGAGTGTTCGACGTGTCACACCTCGGGAGATTTGATCTGAACGGCGTGGGTTCCACCGAGCTCCTGAGAAGCTTGCTCTGTAACGACATCGCCAAGATTCAACCTGGACGAGCCCAGTACACGATGGCTTTGAATGCCGGCGCCGGCGTTGAGGACGACATCATCGTATGGCGGTGGGCAGAAGAGCACTACTGGGTAATCCCGAACGGAGCCAATCAAGCTCCGATCCTTGGTCGTTTCGAGGCGGCCGCACCTGCAGGTGTGACCGTGTCCTCTTTGCAGGAGACCACCGCCCTACTGGCGGTACAAGGACCCGATGCTCCCGGCCTGATTGAATCGGTCATCGGTGCCAAACCCGGCAGATTTCGTGTAGTCGAAGGAGAGTTCGAGGGATCGCCCGCCTGGGCAGCGGGCACCGGATATACGGGTGAACGCGGTGGAGAAGTGGCCGTGGACGCAGCAAACGGAGAAGCTCTGTTCAATGCCTTCCGCGCTGCTGGGGCCGTACCATGTGGCCTCGGAGCAAGGGATACGTTGAGGCTCGAGATGGGATACCCGCTCTGGGGACAGGATCTCGACAGTGAAACCAGTCCGCTCGAAGCCGACCTGGAGTGGGTCGTCGATTGGGATCACGAGTTCGTTGGCCGCGACAGCCTGGTTCGTATCAAGGAGCAGCTCCCGAAACTACTGGTGGGATTTGAGATGGAAGGTCGGCAGATAGCCAGGCACGGCTACGCAGTGCGCTCCGGTGAATCTGTCGGCACAGTGGCAAGTGGCAACTTCAGTCCGACTCTCGGATACGGGATCGGCATGGCATTCCTCTCACCACCTCCTGGTGAGGACGACGCCCTCGAAGTTGAAGTACGTGGAAAGTGGCAGCCTGCCCGGCGGGTAACGCCACCTTTCATTGGGAAGGAGTGAGGTGGATTTCACACCGCATACAGAAGCCGACATAGCCGAGATGCTCGAGAAGGTTGGGTTGACTTCGGTCGACCAACTATTCCATCACTTGCCTGAAAACGTTCGGGTCGTCGGAGATCTCGATTTGCCGACCGGGTTGTCCGAACCCGAGGTGATGGAGGTCATCTCGGACTATGCAGCGCGAAACCACACGCTGGTCTGCTTTGCCGGTGGCGGTCACTATGACCATTACCTCCCACCAACAGTGAGATCGCTCAACCTCCGGACCGAGTTCGTTACCTCCTACACCCCATATCAGCCGGAGGTCAGTCAGGGCGTTCTTCAGGCATTGTTTGAGTTCCAGTCGATGGTTTGTGCCATCACGGGCATGGATGTCGCCAATGCCTCGGTCTACGACGGAGCGGGAGCCGCTCTCGAGGCAGTGAACGTCGCCGTAGCTACGACCAGGCGGAACGTTGTCTGGGTCTCTGCAGGCGTTGCCCCTCAGACTCGAGAGACGATCAGCACATTTGCGCATGCCAGGGGCGTCGAACTCATCGAGCATCCTCTCGAAGACGGGGTGACGAAATGGAACCCTGCCGCTCAAGGCCCCCCAGCCGCGGTCGTGGTTTCCCAACCCAACTACCTGGGAGCAATCGAATCGTATGAGGCGGCCGTGAATCTCGCCCACGCTGAGGGTGCGCTCGCTATCGCATCAGTCGATCCGATGACGCTCGGACTTCTGCGCTCGCCCGGGTCTGCCGGCGTTGACATTGCGATTGCCGAGGGCCAACCACTTGGAGGTCCGCTGACGTTTGGTGGCCCTGGAGTCGGTCTCTTCGCCACAACATCGAAGCTCATGCGACGTCTCCCGGGACGCCTCGTCGGTACTACGACGGATGACAAAGGCCGCCTTGCCTATGTTCTCACGCTGCGTGCAAGAGAGCAGGACATTCGCAGGGACAAAGCGTCATCGAACATCTGCACCAATCAGTCGCTCAACGCCGTTGGCGTTGCAATGCAACTGGCCTGGTTGGGACCGGATGGATTGACTGAAGTTGGAAGCCAATCGGCGCAGAAAGCCCGCTATCTGGCAGCGCGACTGACCGCCCTGGAGGGCGTGAGCCTCGCGCACGGATCATCCTACGTAAGGGAGTTTGCAGTGACTCTTCCGGTGGCGCCAAGCTTCGTCATCGACAGTATGGTCAGGCGGGGCTATCTCGCCGGTATCGATTTGTCCGACGACTACCCGGAGTTGGAGAACCCACTTCTGGTGGCGGTGACCGAGCGGCGGACGAGAGCCGAGCTAGACACCTATGTTGAACTGTTGGAGGAGGTGATCGCCAATGCCTAAGCCAGGTGGATCGGCAGCATCCTCACCACTGGTCGGCGGAAGCGCCGAACCGACGCTCATCGAGATGTCCGTGAAGGGAAGACGCGCATGGTCGTTGCCGCCGCTGGACGTCCCCGAGGTCGGACTCGACTTGCCCGAAGCAACCGAGAGCGCGCCGGTGCTTCCCGAAGTGAGCGAGCACGATATGGTCATGCACTACACGCGCCTGTCGCACCGCAATTTCGCGGTTGACCTTGGTGCGTATCCACTCGGGTCCTGCACGATGAAATACAACCCCAAGGTATGTGACTGGGCAGCGGAACATCCGGCGTTCCGGGATCTTCACCCAGCTGCGCCCGAGGAGTCGGCACAGGGCGCTCTAGCGGTGCTCCTGGAAGCCGAGAGGTATCTATGTGAAGTGACCGGCATGGATCGCGCTTCCTTCCAACCGCCGGCGGGTGCATCCGGCGAGCTGACCGGCCTGCTGTTGATGCGGGCGTATCACGAAGACAAAGGTGAAACTCGCACCAAGATACTCATTCCCGACGCTGCTCACGGAACTAACCCCGCCTCAGTCACACTTGGCGGCTATGAAGCAGTTGAGGTCCCTTCGAACTCACGTGGAATGGTGGATCTGGACGCACTCCGGAACCTGGTCGACGAACAGGTCGCCGGGCTGATGCTCACCAACCCGAACACCCTCGGTTTGTTTGAAGACGAGATCGTGGAGATCGCCGAGGTCGTGCACGAGGCCGGCGGCCTCGTCTACTACGACGGCGCCAACCTCAACGCAATCATGGGAGTCGCCAAACCAGGGATGATGGGATTCGACATCGTCCATTCGAACTTGCACAAGACCTTCGCCACTCCGCACGGCGGAGGCGGTCCTGGTTCGGGGCCGGTGGCTGTTCACGACCTCCTCGCACCCTTCCTGCCAGGGCCGCTCCCTGAGATGGGAGCCGACGGCATGATCCGGTGGGTCAAACCAGCGAAGAGCATCGGTCGCGTGCACGGCAAACATGGCAACTTCGGGGTCGTGCTCAGGGCACTCACCTATATGATCGCTCTAGGTGGCGATGGATTGCGCCGGGTATCCGAGCGCGCGGTCCTCAACGCCAGGTACCTGGAAGAACTGGTGCGTGGCCCATACGACCTGCCCTACGAGGCTCCGTGTATGCACGAGTTCGTTGCTTCCGCCAAGACCCTGAAGAAGGACACCGGGGTGAGGGCAATGGATGTTGTGAAAGCCTTGATGGATGAGGGCTTCCACGCTCCCACCGTCTACTTCCCGCTGATTGTCGACGAAGCTCTGATGATTGAACCGACAGAAACACAGAGTCTCCAGACAATGGATGCTCTGGCGGATGCGTTGTTGTCGATCTCTACGAGAGCCGGAGATGACCCCGAGGCGCTTCATCAGGCTCCCGTGCGAACTCCAGTTGGGAGACCGGACGAAGCGTCGGCTGCCCGGAATCTCCGCATAACTTGGGGGGAAGACGATGAGTAGTGCTTCTGTCGAGACAACCGTCCAGAGCGACGGTCATACTCGCCTTCGTCGCATTTGGCCTGCCGATGAGCCGTGGGCGACGATGCTCATCGTCCACGGACTAGCCGAGCACAGTGGCCGCTATGAAAGAACCGGACGGTTGCTTGCCGATGCCGGAATCGTCACATCTAGTTTCGATCTGGTCGGACACGGAGCGTCGGCAGGAGCACGGTGTCACGTCGACGAGTTCTCAGAGTTCCTAGATGAGGTGGAGGCCGAGTTCGCGGCCTCCACCACCGGCGGTCTACCGTCGGTGATTCTTGGTCACTCGCTGGGCGGGTTGATACTCCTCGACTATTTGACCGCTGGCCGTCCAAGCCCCGATTTCGCCGTGGTCAGTTCACCCGGGCTCGGGGGTGGCAAGGCCTGGCAAAGGGCCCTGGCGCCCATCCTTGGACGTTTCCTGCCGAAGCTGGCGATCCCAACCGCTATTGGCGGCGAACAGCTCTCGCGGGATCCGGCCGTCGGCGAGGCCTATTTCGCGGATGAGATGGTGGCAACGAAGACGACTGCAAGCCTCGGCGCCGAGCTATTTGCGGCGGGGGATAGGGTTCGGGAGCGTTTGGAGTCGTTGAGCATCCCAACGCTGGTAATTCACGGCGGTGCAGATGAGGTGGTACCGGCCTCGATGTCTGCGCCTTTGACAGACCTGCCGGTTGTCGAGCGCCGGCTCTATCCGAAGCTTCGCCATGAGACTCTCAACGAACCTGAAGGGCCGGAGATTGTCGCCGAGATCATTGCCTGGCTGAAAGCGCAGATTGCTGCGAGCGACTAGGCAGCACCGTCTATCTATTCAGAGTTGTTCCAAGTCGGGGGCCGAACCGAATGCAGCGGCCAGCGCCCGGCGTGTAACGGCATCGAAGTCGCCGGCCGTGAACCTGTG
>CBDTUP010000084.1:0-9178 GCA_965363685.1 uncultured bacterium
TCGAACAGCCCGCCACCGTGTACCAGCAACGCCGGCCGCAGGCGCTTGCCGCCGCGCAGCGTGAGATCGCGCACCTGGTCGAGCAGCTCCGAGGCCGGCACGGTACCGAACAAGCCCGCCACCGGCTCGACTACCAGACGGACGGTGTGGTCATCAAAGTCGACCGGCTGGCCGAACAGGCCGAACTGGGGTTCACTGCCAAGGCTCCACGGTGGGCCATTGCCTACAAGTTCCCTCCGGAGGAGCAGATCACAACGTTGAAGGGTATCGAGGTTGGTGTCGGCCGAACCGGAAGGGTCACGCCCTACGCGGTGTTGGAGCCCGTGTTCGTGGGGGGTGTAACGGTCACTAATGCCACGCTGCACAATGAGGATGAGGTCCATCGAAAGGACGTCCGGATCGGTGATCAGGTCATCGTACGCAGGGCCGGCGAGGTGATCCCGGAGGTCGTCGGTCCGGTGTTGTCCGTTCGCACCGGCCGGGAGATCATATGGAACATGCCGGACGATTGCCCCTTCTGCGGGAATCCCATCGTGCTTCCGGAGGGAGAAAAGGTTGCACGCTGCACCGGTGGTCTCGAGTGTCCCAGTCGGCTGCGGGAGTGGTTGGCGCACTTCGTCGGCCGCAGCGGAATGGATATCGAAGGAATGGGATACAAGACGATTGACCTGCTGATTTCGGAGAGCCTGATCTCCGATCCGGCCGATATCTTCTTTCTGGAGCCCGAGGCGCTGCTCGGAAGGGAAGGGTGGGGTGAGCTTTCGGTCGGGAAGCTGATGGCGGGTATCGAAGAGGCACGACATCGTCCGATCGCCCGGCTGCTGATCGGTCTGGGGATCCGCCACGTCGGCGGCACGGTCGCCCGCGTGCTGGCCCGCACCTTTCGCAGCATGGACATGCTGATTGCGGCATCGGAGGAGGAGGTTGCGGCAATCGACGGCATCGGACCGACTATTGCTGCCTCGGTTCGCGCCTGGGCCGAGGCGCCGGAGACCGGACCGCTGATCGAGAAGTTCCGCAATGGTGGCGTGCAACTCGCCGACGAAATCGAAGAGTCGGTTGCAGGCGATCTTCTGGCCGGAGTGGTGCTGGTGGTGACCGGGACCCTTGACGGCTTCTCCCGCGACGAAGCCAAGGTGGCAGTTGAGGACCGTGGCGGGAAGGTGACTGGTTCCGTCTCCGGGAAAACCACCGCCGTGGTTGCGGGCGACTCGCCGGGAGGCTCGAAGATGGACAAGGCCGCCCAACTGGGGGTCACCGTCATCGACGAGCAACAGTTCGTGGACCTACTCGAGAGCGGTCCCTCCACCCTGCCGGCCACCTAGGCTCGGGCCGGTATGCTCAAACTCCGTGTCTTCGGCTTTTCGCTCCAGATCCATGCCACCTTCCTCATCCTGGCGATCTTCGTGCTCGACGCCGGCTTCGGGGGCATTGGCATAGCTCTGTGGATGGTGGCCGCCCTGTTGTCGGTGCTGGTTCATGAGTTCGGCCATGCACTCACTGCCAGAGCTCTCGGCGGGACGGTGGACAGGATCACAATCCACGGAATCGGCGGAACGACCTTCTGGAGCGCGCCTTGGATGAATCGGTCCCTGGGAAAGCGGTTCCTGGTGGCGGCAGCCGGATCTGGGCTCGAGGTTGCCCTGGCAATGGGCGTCTTCGGGTTGATCCAGGCGGGCGTGTTCGGGTTCGAGGCCGAGTTGTATATCGAATCGCCCTTCACCGTCTATCTGGGGAACATCCTTCAGGATGAGTTGTGGTTGGAGTTCTTTCTGGGAACCTTCGTTTGGATCAGTGTTGTCTGGGGCCTGCTCAACTGGGTACCGATCGGCGGGCTCGACGGTTCGCACATGCTGGCAGTAGTGCTCGAGAAGTTTCTGCCGGGGCGGGGACGTTTTCATGCAGCCGTTGTCGGCCTGGTAGTAGCAGCGGCCGCCGCATGGTGGTTCTACGACCGGGGATTCCGGTTTGCCCCCATCATCTTCTTGCTGTTCGCGGTCCAGGAGTTCTCAGCTGCGCGGGCTCAAGGCTGAGCAACGAGCAAGGGAACACGCAGCTCCTGGGGGCTGAGACCACCGTGGTTCCCAACCAGGACTGTTTCATCGCCGGGATAGAGAATGGCGATGCCGTCGTCGGCCAGCATGGCCGCCTGTGGCAGTCGATCGGCTGCCGGAGACGAGATCGGCTCCGGTCCCCACCATCCTGTCATCTCTGACCGGTCAACCCACCGAACGGGCAGATCCGCAGCCATGTTGCGTGCGGCTTCGACATCCCCTGCTACCCAAACACAGCGTGAGTCGCCGTGGAGGATCACGCCTTCAGGAGGCGTGATGTGGATGTTCCCCTCGGGTGGGATGTCTACGTGGCCATGATCGGCGGTACCGAGGGCGACCGCGTGATCGGGAAGGTTGTCGGTGAGGCTGGCCCAGCAATCGGCTACGAACTCCATCATGGAAGCGTAGGAATCCGACTCCTGCCCTTCTGCATGGGCGGCTGCGTCGACGTGCGGTAGGTAGAGGAAAACGAAACGATCGCGCTGCGATGCAGCCTCGAGGGCGTACGGCACCGCGTCCTCCATGTTTTGATAGGGCACGGCCGTCCCGGTCCGGAAGAGCACATCCGACAGTGGGCTTCCCTCGTAGCCGGTGGGTTGGATGACGAAGGTCTCGATTCTCTCGGTCGCCAAGCGTTCAGGAAGGTTGGGTGCCGGTAGGAATGCCCGGTAGTCGATTTCGACGGGCCGGCCGGCCAGGTCGAACCACCAGATCGTGTTGACGACGCGATCCGGGAAACGTAGTAGGTATCCAACGAGGCCGTGGACGGAGGGTGGAGTGGCAGTCGCCAGGGTGGCCAGGTTCACGGTCGTTTGAGTGGAGAAGGCGGCGTCGAGCGCCGCCTTCCGGTCCTTTCTCAGCGGCCCTGCGTTCGGGTGGGAGAGCTGCAGGTCGCCGAGTCCGTCGAACAGCACGAAGACGTAGGTCGACGCATCCGGGATCGTGGCCGCCAGGTCCGGGTACAGACGCGGTGACAGGTGTTCTCCGCGTAGGCGGTATTCGAGTTCGGCGGCCAGGTTGACGAGGCCGCCACCGGAGTAGTCAGGTGCACGCATCGAACCAGGCTATTCAGTTTCCACATTTCCTGGCAATGCGGGGTATCAACATTGATACGCTCCATTGACAGGAATCCGCGTCATGATTTCCTGGCAATGCGGGGTATCGAATTCGGTGCACCCGATTGACAGGAACTCAGAAGGAGCGGAACGACCACTCGTATTCGCCGACGTCGGGCAGGCCGGTCAGGGTGTCCCAGACGACGCGAAGAGTGTGTTCTCCTGCTCCCCACTCCTCGACGACCCGTCCCGGCCCAGGCGACCATGTGTAGACACCGGTTCCCTCCACGAAAACGAGTTCCGACTCGGGGATCCGCTGCCAGGTTCCCGCCGTAGGGTTCGTCTGAATCCACAGCTCGGCGTGATATCCGCTCTGCAGATCCACCTCGATGATCGATTGGCGCGGGACGAGGTCGCCCGGTGCCGGTTGAACGCTCTCGATCACGGACGGGACCAGGGAATCGCCCGGTGTCGAATCCACCTTGCCGTACGATACGGCCAGCCCCACCACCGCCACAACGGCTAGGGCAACCAGTGCTTGAAAACCTCGAGAAATCCTCACGGCGGGCGATTGTACGAGCCCTGGGCGCCAACCGTTACATGTGCAGTTCGACCACGTCTCCGTCGACCAGAAGATGATCACGTCCTACATGCCGGCCATCGAAGCTCTCGTCCCCCCACACCCGGGCGTACTGCAGGCCTGCGGCGAAGTCTCGATGCACCAGTTCGGCGAGATTCTCGATGGTTTGGCCTTTGCGCATCGTGTACGGTCGCTCCAGATCCGGTGCTTTGCCGGGAGCCTTCGTGTATACCCGGACAACCTGGAGGCGTTCAAACAGGGTGGAGCCGAGCGTATCCACCCCGATGCCGTGCTCGATCGAGATGCCGAGGTACGGGTAGCGGAATCCGGTGAGCTCTTCGAAGACATCGAGATCTGCCTCGGGGTCACTACTGCGATCGGCCTTGGTAGCCACCAGTAGCGTCGGCAAGTAGAGGGTGAACGGGTCGTCCGGATCGCCGATCGTGCCGCCGTCCGACGGCCAACGCTCAGTGAGTTGCACCTTGCGTTCGGCGAGAATCTCATGGACGGCGAGGGTCTCCTCGATGCATTCCGGGTGACCCAGATCGACGACCAGGAGACAGGCATCGGCAGATTGCAGCGTATTGCCGATCCATGAGATTGGATGCTGGCTCGAGATCGGCGGTAGGTCGATCAACTGAAACGCGATGTCCAGATGAGGCATCATGCCTGGTTGCGGGTACTGCGTGGTGAACGGATACGGGCCCGTTTCAGAGTGGGAGCCGGTCAGATGGACATGCACCGATGACTTGCCCGTGTTCGGGGGACCGAGAAGCGCGATCTGGCCTGCGCCTTCCGGCCGGAAGGAGGTCGGCGGTCCGCCCCTGGACCCGCCCTTCTTCGGTCCGGTGAGTGCCTCGGTGAGTTCCTTGATCTTCGATTTGATGTCCGCTTGCAGGTGGTCGGTCCCTTTGTGTTTCGGTATCAAACGGAGCATCTCGCGCAGGAGTTCGAGACGTTCCTTGGGATCACCGGCCTGCTTGTAGGCAGACTCAGCCGATTTGTAGGCGGGCGTCAAGTTGGCCGGCACTTCCCGCATCCTCCTCTGAGTTTGAACGCATCCACAACCTGCGTTCGCCTATGTTGAGCCTACCTCCGTCGACCGCCACGGCGACTACCGTTGCCTGCATGAAGACGAACCCGATTCTCGATCGGCTCGGGTCATATCCGATCGCTGAGCTTCAGGAGAAGGCACGGGCTATGGCCGCCCGGGGCACTCCGCTCATCGACTTCTCAATCGGTGATCCTCGCGAGCCAACACCCGACTTCATACCGGCTGCCCTGCGCGACGCCGTACCCGTGGTTTCCCAGTATCCGACGACCAGTGGATTGCCCCGCCTACGTCGGGCAGTCGCCGAGTACGTCGGCCGCCGTTTCGGGGTTGAGGTCGACCCCGACCGAAACGTCCTCCCGACCTCCGGGTCCAAGGAGGCGATCTTCTCGACCCCGCTCGCTTTTGTCGACCCCTCAGCAGGCGATGCCGTGATCTGGGCTACTCCGGGATATCCAATATACGAGCGAGGAACGGCACTGGCAGGCGGCGAAGGTTTCCCGGTTGTATTGTCCGACGACTTCATCTTGCGTCCCGAGCAGATACCCGACGAGGTATGGAAGCGGGCATCGATCGTATGGACCAACTACCCGCACAACCCCACCGGGGCTCTGGCAAGTCTTGCCGACGTCGAGGTCATGTACCGAAAGGCGCGCAGCACCGACACGTGGATGATGGCGGATGAGTGCTACGTCGACATATACGAAGAGACGCGGCCGCCCTCGGTACTCGAAGTCGCTGAGGACGGGCTCGTCGGGACGCTGTCGTTTCTCAGCCTCTCGAAGCGTTCAGGAATGACCGGCTATCGATCGGCCGTGATCGTCGGTGATGCCAGAGCCATCTCGGCACTGCGAGCTCTGCGCACTTCAACCGGGACAGCTTCGGCAGAGTTCGTCCAGGCGGCGGCCATTGCCGCCTGGGGCGACGACGAGCATGTAGCGGAGCGAAGGCGGGTCTTCACTGCCAAACGGGCGGTGTTGCGCGCAGCTTTCGAACGAATCGGCTATCCCGTTGTTGCTTCGAACGCCGGTCTCTACTTGTGGGTCGAGGTTGGAGACGACGCGGCGGTCGCCGAGAAGCTCTTGTCAGCCGGGGTTCTGGTATCGCCCGGCCGTGCTTTTGGGTCCGGGGGAGAGGGATACATCAGACTTGCCCTGGTCCCGACTCTGGAAGAATCCGAACACGCTGTGGAGGTGTTGACAACGTGTCTGACCGAGAATTGATCGAAGCGGTATACGCCGATCTCGATCGTCTGGCTGAAGCTCGCGCTGCCATCGACCGAACCATCGATCGGCTCGACCGTGGAGAGTTGCGGGTCGCCGAGAAGGTCGACGGTGAGTGGGTCGTCAACGAATGGGTCAAGGAAGCCATCCTGCTCTACTTCCGGATCCAGGAACTCACGACCATGGAAGCCGGACCATTCGAATACCACGACAAGATTCCCACCAAGTCAGATCTGGCCGCCTTTGGCGTGCGGGTGGTGCCGCCCGGCACCGTTCGCTACGGGGCGTTTTGTGAGCCGGGCGTCGTCGTTATGCCCGGCTACGTCAACATCGGTGCCTGGGTCGGAGCCGGCACGATGGTTGATACATGGGCAACAGTGGGCTCGTGCGCCCAGATCGGTCGCAACGTCCACTTGTCCGGCGGTGTTGGAATCGGTGGTGTCCTCGAACCGCCGAATGCCCGTCCGGTGGTCATCGAGGACGGAGCGTTCATCGGCAGTCGCTGTATCGTGACGGAAGGAGCGGTGATCGAGGAAGGCGCTGTTCTGGGGGCCAATACGACCATTACCGCCACGATTCCGATCATCGACGTTACCGGGAGCGAACCTGTCACCTACAAGGGCCACGTCCCGGCTCGTTCTGTGGTGGTTCCGGGGACACGCCCGAAGGAATTCCCGGCCGGCACCGTCGACCTTCAGTGCGCCTACATCATCGGTCACCGATCCGAATCGACGGACGATCGCACCTCGCTCAACGACGCGTTGCGAACGTTCGGGCTGACCGTATGAACCTGACCGACACTCTCATCTGGTTGGTAGACACTCCCTCCGAACTCGGCCACGAAGCCGAACTGTGTTCCGCCCTGGTTGACCGCTTGGCGACTTCATATGCAAGAGACGAGCTAGTCCGGGTGGGGGACAGCGTGGTCGTTGGTCGACGGTCGGGAAGACCGTTGATCCTGCTCGTCGGTCATATCGACACGGTCCCTTCTCAGGGTCAACCGACTGCTTACGTGCAGGACGGCCTCCTCTACGGGCTCGGCGCCTCCGACATGAAGTCGGGCGTTGCCGTCATGGTCCACCTGCTCGAGGACGATGAGGTGCAAAACGGCCCATTCGATGTTGTTGGGGTGTTCTACGACGGCGAAGAGGGGCCGGCCGCCGGAAACAACCTCGAACGTGTTCTCACAGAAGTGCCATGGTTGACCGAAGCCGAGTTCGGCGTCGTGATGGAACCGACGGACCTACGAATCGAAGTTGGTTGCAACGGGGCCATAAACGCCACGATCAGGTTCATCGGCCGATCGGCTCATAGCGCCCGACCCTGGTTGGGAGAGAACGCAGTCACCAAAGCGGGTGCATGGTTGGCCGAGCTTCACCAGCGAGATCCCGAGTTGTTCGACATCGACGGGTTGGAGTACCGGGAGGTGTTCTCCGTCACCAGGGCCTCCGGTGGTATCGCCAACAACATCATTCCGCCATCGTTCGAGGTCAACCTCAACTACAGATTCCCGCCGCTTTTCACGACCGAAGAGGCCGTCGGCCGACTACGACTGCTGGCGCTGGCTGCCGATGAGGTCGAGATCGTCGACCGCGCCCCTTCGGCTCCGGTTCCGGAGGGAAACCGGCATCTGGACAAACTCGTTGAAGTGACGGGCGCGGAACGCGCGGCCAAGCAAGGGTGGACGGATGTAGCCAGATTGGCCATTCACGGGGTACCCGCCGTCAACTACGGGCCCGGGATCGTGGCTCAGGCCCATCAGGTTGACGAGCACGTTCCGCTGGATAACGTTGACGTCGTCTTCGAAAACCTGAAGCACTACTTGACTATTGAGCAGGTCTGAGGGTCTCTCGTCCTGAACTGGGCGTCGAGGTAGCTCTTGGCGGAGAGCTGACTGCCGACAGCTTGCCCCTCAGTCGCCCTCGAGGGCGAACAGCCAGGTGCCGTCCTCCGCAATGCCGACCCGCATACCTATGTAGGCGCCGAACTCCTTGAACAGGTCGATGTCTTCTTCGTTGAAGACAGAAGCCAGTGCGTTCCAGTCCGCATCTGTGGGTGCTTCTTGGAAGGCCGATGGCCACGTATAGATGCGCCCGGCCGGCGAGTCTTCAATCACGAACGGCAGAGCGAGGACGTCGACTATCCGTGCCAGGACTCCATACCCGTCCTGCTCTCTCCAACGCCAGTATCGGACCGAGTCGGGCCATGCGCCGAAGTTTGATGCCACACGATCGTCGGACACCTCTGCCAGCGCATCCGCATCGCATGATGTGGCCGCGCTCACTATCGCCTGGCGTGTTGTGGCAACCGGTTCGGGCAGGCCGCCCTGCGGCTCGATTGTTGATCCCATGCCTGCGGCCGAGCAATTCAGCGAGAGCTCAGTGATCCCACCCAAGGATGCCCCCGCATCCAGTTCTACCGGTCCGCGGGCAGACACGACCAGCTGTGAAGTGAATGGATCTGGCAGCGTGTGGAAAGCGGGCCGTCCGGCTAGCGGCAGCAATCCTATGCCGTCGGACCCGGTGACGACCACGGTGCTGCCGTCGAAGTCGAGGCCGACTACTTCTGCGGTGGGCCACTCGGTGAGTAGGCCACCAGATCCTGTGTCGACCACGCTGATCAGCGTGTCGCTGGCCAGAGCCAACCTGCCGCCGTCTGGGGACAGTGCGGCATGGGTGAAATCTCTCTCTCCGCAGAACTGGGGCATTGGTCCGAAGGTGGTAGAGCCTCCTTCGACGGGCTCACGGACTTCCACGTAGCTGCACGTCGTTTCGGGATCGGTGTACGTCCAGACGATTGCCACTCCATCCGCGGCCAGGGATCCATTGATGATCCCGGAAGGAGCTACGCCCACCGATCCGGGTACGGCGGCGGGGTCGGCAAATGCGATTACCAGCGGTGCTCCTCCCGCCAGGTCTGCCAGTCGGATCGAGTCGAACTCGGCGTCCTCTGCGCCCTCGAGAAACAGGACGTTGGTCCTGCCGTCGATGGATTCGACATCGAGCAACCTGATCTTCCGTCCGGGATCTGCGGACAGTGCCACGTCGGGTGCCGACCGACCCGCCGCCAGGTGAAGGATGCTGGACGCGGGGTACTGCTCGGGAGTGATCGAGTATTGGTAGACCAGACCACCGGTCAGATCGTCGAAGGCGGCTGCCACGCTGTAGTCCGCATCTCCCGCCAGGAAGACATCTCCGTCGCCGGTTGTGAAGTCG
>CBDTUP010000085.1:0-9131 GCA_965363685.1 uncultured bacterium
GTCGGAAATCTGGATTTCCGTTTCCCACCCACCGGTGTCGGCTGCCAGGAAGGCCGTGGATTGGGCCCGCAGCGCCGAGGATGTGATGACGCGGTCGGGGATCTCCCCGCTCCGCGCAAGGGCCATTCCGATCCAACGGGCTGAACTCATTCCACGGTCGTTGAGCGGACGTGAGTGATCGGAGCCGTAATCCGCCTCCCAATCCGACTTGGCGTGCCGCAACAACATCAACCGCTTCATCCCCCAAACGCTACCAACCGCTCCGTGGAAACGCATTTGGGCAGTATTCGGTATCAGCACACGGCGCGACACTGCCGAAAAACTCTGGAAAGGCTTCGGCGGAGTAGGTTCCTTTGCGAAGGGAGGGTTATGGCGAGGACGTATAAGGTCGGCATCTTTCGAGCGCTGATCAACAGATTGGTGACCCGGTCGGTCGGTCGGAACAAGGGCGATGAGCGGGTCCACCTCTTGACCACCGTCGGGCGCAAGTCCGGTGAGCCACGTACGACTCCGGTGACCATCGTCGTTTTTGACGGCAAACGGTGGCTGGTTGCCCCGTATGGAGCAGTTGGCTGGGTGCACAACCTTCGAGCCTCCGGACAGGCGAAGTTGCGTCGGGGAACGATGACCGAGGATATCCAGGTCGTGGAGGTGTCCGGCGAAGAGGCAGCTCCGGTGCTGGCCCACTATTTGCAGACCGTGGCGATTGTGCGGCCGTACTTCGACGTCAATCATGATTCCCCGATGGCCGAGATTGCGAGAGAGGCACCACGCCATCCTGTCTTCAGGATCACCTGAAACGGCTATGACAGTTCAGACTGAAGTGCTCGCACAACTCGAGGCACTAGGCATTGAGTACGAGGTGCTCGACTGTGATCCGGCACTGGCAGACACGGCACAGTTCTGCAAGCACTATGGATACTCGCTCGATGTATCGGCCAACACGATCGTGGTGGCCTCCAAACGTCCGGTGGGATTGTTTGTTGCTTGCCTTGTGCTCGCCTCGACACGTTTGGACGTCAACGGGAAGGTGCGCGAGATCACCGGCTGGAAGAAGGCCAGCTTCGCCCGTCCTGAGCAGACGGCAGAACTCACAGGCATGACGATCGGCGGTGTGACCCCATTTGCGTTGCCGGAGGGCGTTCGGATGCTTGTCGACTCTGCCGTGATGAACCAACCTTGGGTGATCGTTGGCGCCGGAAGCCGCTCAGCCAAGCTTCGAGTTGAACCGGCCTCGTTCGGCAGAATCGAGTCCTGCGAGGTGGTCGATGGGCTCGCCGTCCGGGTGAGCGACTGAAACCAATCCGTATCCCGATCGGCGCCGTATTCCTTGTATGAAATCTCTCGGCGTCGTGGTGATGGTCCTGATGGCGTCCGCGCTCGTCTATGGGTTTTCCTTTGGAGGCGGCTTCTTCGACGGCGGAGGTGAACTCGTCGCGCTGCCGTGGGGGCGTGTAACCATCGTGGATCTCTATCTGGCTCTGGCGCTGTTTGGTGCCTGGATCGTGAGGCGGGACGGATGGAAGAGATCGCTCCCCTGGTTGGTTGGGTTGGTGGTAGGAGGAAGCCTGGTCGCCGGGCTTTATCTCGTCACGAGGGCTGAACGGCCTTCCAACCAGGCGACGTAGACGCCCGGTGCGATTAGCTTCCCATGTGGAGGAGAACAATGAGTTGGTATCGAAGAAGTCAGTCCTCAGAGGAAGCTGCCCTTCCCGGCCGTTCTGAGCCCATGAAGGTGCCGGCAACCCATTTCGAGAACGGCAATCGGATCGTCCCGCCGTTTCCCGACGGCCTGGAGACCGCCGTCTTCGGTATGGGTTGCTTCTGGGGAGCCGAACGCGGCTTCTGGCAAACCGACGGCGTCTATTCGACTGCCGTGGGTTATGCGGGTGGATCGACCCCCAATCCCACCTACGAGGAGACATGCACCGGACGAACTGGTCACGCTGAGGTAGTCCTGGTCGTGTACGACCCGAACCAGGTCGGCTACGACCGCCTGCTACAGGTCTTCTGGGAAGGTCACAACCCAACCCAGGGCATGCGTCAAGGCAACGACGTCGGTTCCCAATACCGGTCCGCCATCTTCGCCACCTCCGATGCTCAGCTCGATGCAGCCAAACGGTCTCGCGACGCCTATCAAGCCGAATTGACTGCCAACGGATACGGCGGCATTACCACCGAAATCGAACCGGCGGCTGAGTTCTATTACGCCGAGGACTACCACCAGCAGTACCTGGCAAAGAACCCGAATGGATATTGCGGCCTCGGCGGTACCGGAGTTTCCTGCCCGACCGGCCTCTCCTGAGGTTTCCTGTCAATCGAACACCCCGTTTCTGATGCTCTGCATTGACAGGAAATCTCGCCCCATTTTCCTGTCAATCGAGCACCCCGTTTCTGGCGTGCTGCATTGACAGGAAACAGTTAGCGGCCGAGGACGTCCAACGCCGCGTCGAGCCAGGGGTCGGACTCGTATTCGACATCAGGATCGATCTCGATGGGGATGTCTGGTTTGACGCCCTCGCCGAGATCTGCGCCTCCGGGGGTCCGCCAGCGGGCGATCGTCAGTTTGATCGCCCCACCGTTCTCGAGGTTGAACTGTTGCTGAACGGTGTTCTTGCCGAAGGTGACTTCACCCACGACGGTCGCTCTCCCGGCTTCCTGCAGGGCGCCGGCCACGACCTCGGAAGCAGAAGCGCTGGCTCGGTCGACGAGGACGACGAGCTTCACTTCATCGTTGGTGGCCAGGCCGCCCGCTGTCACCGGATACTCGATCCGGTCGTCGGGAGCTTCCGTAACGAGCACCAGGCCGTCCTCGAGGAACTCGCTGGCGATGTTGACCGCCGCGCTCAGAGAGCCGCCCGGGTTACTTCGAAGGTCGAAGATGATCTCGTCAACGCCGCCACCCAACAGATCGGCAATAGCATCCCGGATCGCCTCGTCGGCGTTTGATGCGAAGCTGAACAGCCGGAGATACGCGACGCCGGACTCGAGCACCTCATACTCCACGTTGGGCACCGTGATGGCGGCACGGGTCACCGTCAGGTCGAATCGCTCACCGTCGCGTTCCATACCGAGAGTGACGTCGGACCCGGCCGGACCCCGGACGATCGCAACGATCTCGTCCAGGAGTTTGCCGTCGACGGATTCCCCATTGACCGCGACGACGAAGTCGCCTGCCTCGATGCCCGCTGCCTCTGCCGGACTTCCGTCGAGCGGTTGGACGATGACCATATGGCATGTCTCGGACAGAACCGAGCATCCATCTCCATCGGGATCCTCCGAGTCTTCGCCCCGAACCAGAGCACCGATTCCTTCGACACTCCCGGAGGTCTCGATGCGGAAGTTCTCCAAAGCCGACGGTGACAAGTAGACACTGTAGGGATCCTCGAGTCCGACATTGATCATGCCTGCCATAGCTGCCTCAACAGCAGAGTTGAGGGAAGCATCATCGGCTTCGATTTCGGCCACGATCGCCTCGCAAACCAAACCCCCGAATGCTTCGGTCGGCTCCGAGCAGGTGACTTCCATCGACGGGGCATCCGGAGACGGCTCGAACACGACCGCTTCGAGCTCTGCTATCGCCCCGGCCGCCAGGACACCGTCATCGACGTCGTCGACGAAGTGCCCTTGAATCACGCTGTAGGCGTCGCAAAAAGCTTCAAACTCGGTTGTGGGGTCATCACAATCAGTGATGGTCAGGCTGATACCTGAGGCGGTGGTAACGACGGTGGTTGTTGGTGCACCCGTCGTGGTTGTAGTGCCAACAGGTTCGGTTGCCGGCGTAGGGCTGGTTGTGCTCGTGGGTGTAGACGAGCAAGCCGCCGCCAGGAGGACGATCGTCAGGCTGAGTGAGATTCGAAGGCGCATCACAGCCATTCAACCCGACATTGGTATCTATGTGCCAAACGAAGCGCTCGGCGCGACCATTTGCGGTGAGGAAACTCTCAATGTTTGTCGACCTGCAAAGCAGTCCGCCACCGGGCGCCCTACAGGGGTAGCCTGGATTCTGAGGTGAATGTCTCTCGCCCACCTCTGTTGACCGGCCGTCCGGGCCATGCGGCATCGCATCGATCTGCCTTGCCCCGGCGCGCCCCCGGCCCAACCCGAAGGAGGCCCATGCACATCGACCGCCTCGCTCGATTCGAAAGCTCCGACTTTCCGGTGCTTTCGGTGTACCTCAATCGTCATCCTGAGCATGCTTCGGCTCGCCCCGCCTTGTGTGACCTATTGAAGCCTTTGAGGGATGTCCCGGATCTAGATCACGACGCCCAGATGTCACTTCGGACCGATCTCGAATCGATCGTCGGACAGGTCGAGCGAATCGATGCCGGCAAGGCTCCAGCCGTGGCGGTCTTCGCTTGCCAGGGTGATGGAATGTTCGAGTTTCTGCCTCTGCAGACCCGTGTATGGGACGTTGCCAAAATGTCTGATCGCCCGTACTTGAGACCGCTTCGAGCCATCAAACCGACGGGAGTGGTGGCCGTGGTCGTTATCGATCGGAGACATGCATGGTTGTACCGATGGGAAGAGGCGGCTATCGGGTTGATCGAGACTATCGATGCGACCGAGGAACACAAGGGCAACTACGGCGGCTTTTCAGGATATGAGGAACGGGGAGCCAGGAGCCACGCTGAAGCCATCGAACAGCGTCACTTCCGGCAGGTCGCAGAACGCCTCTTCGAGCATCACCGTGACACTCCTTTCGACAGCGTGGTCGTCGGCGGTCATGAGGAGATGTTTGAGCGATTCCTCTCTGCTCTCCATCCCTATCTAAACGAACGAGTCATCGGCACGTTCGTTGTCGATCCGCACACAATGACGGAATCCAGTATTGCCGATCGGGTCGAAACATTGCGCCGTGACTCGCAGGTGGAAGGGGAGGAGACGATCGCGGCTCGAGTCACCGAGACGGCGGGCGTCGGGGGCCGAGCTGTCTTGGGACTCCCGCAAGTTCTGGAGGCTGTAAGCGCCGGGGCGGTCGATCACATAGTGGTGGCTGGGAGGTTCACCAAAGATGGTGTGATGTGCCCGACGTGCGGTCGATTGGAGCGGAACGGAGGTGCCTGCACGGCTTGTGGATCTGCCGTCGTCAAGACAGACGATGTCGTCGGAGTAGCCATGGAGTCTGTTCTCCGTGCCGGAGGCCGAGCCGATCAAATCTCGGTCTCCAGCCTTCTTGATCGCCATGGTATCGGAGCGCTGCTGAGGTATCCGGTCCACGCTTGAATGGTAGGGCCGCGCATCCCGATCGTTGCCCGATGTCGCCGGGACGCACCGAGCTGCCATCTGACTACGCTGTTGCTCGACTGAACCTGGAGAGGGCCATTGACCACCGAAACTCAGAACGAAAGCCATCACGGTGAAGTTGATGAGAAGAAGTTCGGGCGCTCCATCGCGTCCAGCATCATGATCGGTACTCCCTCGGCGATCATCTTCATCGTTCTGGCTATGTGGATCTTCACCGATGCGGATCTCGGCAGGGCGTTTTCGATCGGAATCTGGCCGGGTGTGCTCACCGGCGTGTTCGGGGGCGGGTTCGTCGGTGTGATCATCGGATCCGACTAGTCCAGCCGATGGAGGACGACCGGGAAGTAGGAGTAGGTCCGCACCCGCGTCCATGGCCGGATGATCCTCGTCTAGATCCCGAGTTGCTGGAACACGGCGACCGGCGCAACGTCGTCGACGGCTACCGCTATTGGTACCACGACGCCATCGTCTCGGACCTCGATTCACGCAGGCACCCCTTCCACGTTGCGGTCGAGAATTGGGAGCACGACTTCAACATCGGTTCGGTGGTTCGCAACGCCAACGCCTTCCTGGCAGCCGGAGTGCACGTTATCGGCAAGCGGAAGTGGAACCGCCGCGGTGCGATGGTTACGGATCGCTACCAGCACGTGTCACACCATCCGACGATTGAGGGGTTCGTGGCCTGGGCGGGAGCGGCGGATTTGCCGATAATAGGAATCGACAACCTCCCCGGATCCGTCCCGATCGAAACGACCGAGCTACCCAAAACCTGCGTGCTGCTCTTCGGACAAGAGGGTCCGGGCCTGTCGGAGGCCGCGCGGGAGGCATCGGAGAAGGTTTGCTCGATCACCCAGTTCGGCTCGACACGCTCCATCAACGCCGGCGTCGCCTCCGGCATCGCCATGCACCGCTGGATTGTCCAGCACCTCCCTCCGGAGCTCTTCGCACAGCAATAGGCCGCATCGTGATCCGCAAGACTGTCTGGAGTTAGGGTTTGGGGATGGCATCGGTACATCAAATCAGCGTGAGTGGGGGTGGCGTACCCAAGCGGGCGGTTGACGAGGCGGTTATCGATATCAACGGCATCATCGGTGATGATCAGGCCAACCAAGAGCATCACGGGGGAATCGACAGAGCGCTTTGCCTCTACTCCCTCGAGGTGATCCAGGCGCTCCAGGACGAAGGTCACCCAATCGAGCCGGGCTCTGCAGGCGAAAACCTAACGATCGTAGACCTCGACTGGAGCCGGATCGTCCCCGACGTCCGTCTTCGAGTGGGTCAGACGGTCATTCAGGTGACAACGTTCACAACCCCGTGCGCAAAGATCGCCGGGTCCTTCTCCGACGGGATCTCAGCCCGAATCCACAACGGTGCGCACCCCGGATGGAGCCGCGTATACGCCCGTGTGATTATTGGAGGAACGGTCCGGAACGGCGATGAGGTGTCGCTGCTCGATTAGGTTCGGTGTGCTCGCAGACCTATCTACTTTCCATCCAACCGACAATGCGTCGCGTGGCGTCACTGATGTCTGCTGTTGACTCAGCGTAGGAGAAGCGGATGAACTTGTGGCCGTTGGTCGGGTCGAAGTCGATGCCGGAGGTAGCGGCCACGCCGAGTTCCTCGAGCCAGTGCTTGCTCAGTTCTTGCGAATCGTCTGTGAAGTCGGACACGTCCGCATATACGTAGAAGGCGCCGTCGGCGGGAGCGATCCGGTCGATGCCGACAGAAGCTAGGCCGTCGATGAGGATCTCGCGGTTCCTGGCATACCGGGCGACGTTCTCGTCCAACTCCTCCGAGCAGTCGAAGGCGGCCACACCGGCCAGTTGCGAAAGAGTGGGCGGCGAGATGAAGAGGTTCTGCGCCAACCTCTCGACGGGTCGTATCAGTTCCGGTGGCAAGACCAACCATCCGAGGCGCCAGCCGGTCATCGAGAAGTACTTGGAGAAGCTCTGAACGACCACGGCATCAGTCGAGTGGAAAACTGCCGTCGGTGCCGGTTCGCTTCCGTAGGTGATGCCGTGATAGATCTCATCGGCGATCATCCGAAGTCCGTGGTCGTTGCAGAAGGCAACCAGGTCTACGAGTTCGGAGGACGTCAGGATGGTCCCGGTTGGATTGGAAGGCGATGCGGTCACCAGACCGTCGAGTGGAAGAGCCGCCTCGAGAGCTGCCGGTGTGGGGTTGAAACGAGTGGTGGGGCCAACCGGGATGTCGACGACTTCGATCCCGAGTGCCCGGAGGATGTTCCGATAGGCCGAGTAGCCCGGTTCGGTCATGGCGACGCGATCCCCCTCATTGAAGGCGGCGAGAGTGGCCAGGACGAATCCACCGGATGCTCCGACCGTGACGGCTATCTGATCCTCTTCGAGGTCGACCGAGTACCTGTCGGAGTAGTGATCAACGATCCGTCTGCGTAGCGAGGGGAGGCCATGTGCGTCTGTGTAGCCGAGCCGCTCGCTTCTGAGTGCCGCTTCGGCAGCAGCCAGCACGCCCTGTGGGGCAGGAGTCGAAGGCTGACCGACCTCGAGATGTAGTACGTTGCCGCCCCGCATCTCGCGAGCGGCAGCAGCCTTCATGACTTCCATGACGTAGAACGGCGCTATGTCAGATCGGCTCGAGATCTTCATGTCGCCGAGCGTAGCGGCGGCCGTTCAGAGGACTCCAACCATCGATGTCGGGTCGAGTAATAGCGACCCATCACCAGGATCGCAGTGATGGAAGAGAGTATTCCGAACATGATCACCGCCGGGTCCCGATAGCCCAGCCCGTAGATCAGCCAGAGAACCCCTTCTACGAGTGTCAGCTGCCAGGTCCCCGGGCTGATGCCGCTTGGTGCCCAGGTTCGAAATGCCGTGTATACCGTCGGGGCTGCCTGTACTCCGAACGACACTCCCAACAGCAATCCGAGGCTGGCCCAGCCGCCCACGATCCCAACCAGGGTCAACGCGAGGCCCCATCCGAGTCCCAGCAGAATGGGCCGTGCGCTGGGCCGACCGGTCCAACCGATGAGGCCGACGGTGATTGCGAAGAACACGGACATGAAAACGGTCGAGGGAAGAGCCAGCCACAGGCCTTGCGAGGTCAGGTAGGCGACCCAGGCAGCATTGGAGGTTGCACCCAACGATGCCCACGTCGCGGAGACTCCGTCGGCGTTCCGGGTGCGCCACAACTTCACAATCTGCGGAATGAGCGTGATGAACGCGAACAGCGTCGCGAGGACGGCTGCTGAGTCGGCTATGAGCATCGGAGCAGTGTAGGTGTAGCCCGATGAGGCGGATTCAGCATGAATCGCTCTCAGTCGATTGGGCGCAAATCAATCAGCAATGTGAGACATTATGAAGTCTGCCGATCTCGCCAGGGTTCTTGCGGTGGCGGGATGGTTGGGAGCAACTGCCGGCCAGACGTGGAACATGTCGGGTTCGATGATGAGGTCGATTTCGACGTTGTCGCGTTCGGCCGCTTCGACGAGCCTCAGAGAGTCGTCGAGGATCATCTCCTTGCCGCCGGCGAATACGAGCATCGGCGTTATGTCTTGAAACTCGCCGTACATCGGTGAGATATAGGGGTGGCGCGGATCGGCATCTCCGATGTAGAACGTGTTGGGACCAGCGTCACTCAGAGGTAGGTAGTCGGTTTCCCAGTTACGAAAGAGGCTGGCACCGCTGTGCTCCAGATCGGTATACGGCGAGAAAAGGATCGTTCCGGCAGGAAGAGGGTGATTCTCATCGCGTAGCCGAAGCAAGAGAGCTGTGGCCAACCCACCTCCGGCCGAGTCTCCCGCCAGGAGGATGCTGCTGGGTTCAACGCCGGCATCGAGGAGCCCGCGGTAGCAGGCGAGGGCATCATCGAGAGCGGCCGGGAATGGATGCGCGGGAGCGATTCGG
>CBDTUP010000086.1:0-9126 GCA_965363685.1 uncultured bacterium
AACGAGCACACCCTCAGACCACTGATCCAACGTGATGGACGCTCCCGAGGTGTAGACGGACTCGACCGTGTTGGGATCGACCGCCAGCACCATCGTGGAATGCCCGGCGACCGTGACCGGCCCGAGGTTGATGGCCGATACCGTTTCTATCTCGTTGAGTGCAGCGACCTCGTCGACGGCAATCTCCGACACCCCTGCGTAGAAGTTGGTCGATTGAAGGGCCAGATCGGCCGGAAAAGCTCCGTCGAGAGTGTCGGCCACGGACGCCTTGATCGAGGCGCCGAAGATGGATACGAACGCAACCAGGGCTACGCCCACCATCAACGCCGAAGCGGTGGCAGCGGTTCGGCGGGGTTGGCGTGCCGTGTTGCCGCGGGCGAGCCGTCCGGCGATACCGGGCAGCGGTTTGCCCAGCAGAGCAGCCAGCGGCCCGGCGAAGAGGGGCGCGAGCACCGAGATTCCGATGAATCCGGCCAGCGACCCGGCCGCCACGAATATCAGAGCGTTTCCGTTGTCGGTGGCGAGTCCGAGAGTGAGGCCGGCGACGCCGAGGGCTGTGATGCCGCTACCCGCCACAGCGCGAGACTTGAGGCTGCGCCGCCCGGGAGTCGTTTCCCGCATGGCCGCCACGGGTGCCACTCGCGAAGCCTTGCGGGCCGGCAGCAACGCCGACATCACGGTGACCACCACGCCGACGGTCATGCCCACCAGCACGGTGCGTCCGGCGACGGTGAGCGGTCCGTCCGGCATTCCGAATCCCATTGCATCCATGCCGACCTTGAGCGTCTGGGCAAAGCCCACACCGGCCAGGACGCCGAGAGCAGAAGCAACCAATCCGACCACCAGTGCTTCGGCCAGCACCAGCTGCACCACCTGGCGGCGGCTGGCTCCGACGGCTCGCATCATGGCGAGTTCCCGGGTGCGCTGCGCGACGATGATGCGGAACGTGTTCTGAATGATGAAGGCGCCGACGAACACTGCCACCGCCGCGAAAGCCAGTAGGGCGGTGTTGACGAACCCGAGTCCCTCGGTGAACTGGTCGAAGTCCTCCTGGGTCTGCTGACTGCCGGTGACGGCCTCGATGCCTTCCGGCAGCACGCTCGTCAGTGAGGCGGTCAGGGTCTCGGGATCAACTCCATCGGCGGCCAGGATGTCGATTGAGGTGTAGCTGCCTTGGAGGTTGAAAAGGCGCTGGGCCTCCTCGAGGTCGAAAACCGAGATGGTGGCTCCGGCCAGATTGTCCTCTGTTCCGAAGCTGACGAGGCCGACGATCTCGAAAGATTCGGAACCGGTAGCCGTTTCGATATCGACGACATCGCCGATGATCAGGCTATGGCCTTCGGAAGTAGCCACGTCGATGGCAACCTCTCCGGCTGCGACCGGTGGGCGGCCGTTGCCCTCATCGATTCGGAAGGCAGTCAGTGCCGGGATATCGACCCAGGATCCACCGATGGTCGGAGGACCTTGCCCACCGATCGGGTTGCCGTCGTGGTCGATGATCTGGGCGACGCCGCCGGCACCGGGGGCGATCCGATCGACGCCTTCAACGGCGGCAACGACCTGGACCAGTGAGGCATCGAACGAACCGGTCTGGTTGCTCATGGCACTCGACTGGGGGCGGACCGTGGCGTCCACTCCTGCGTATACGTCGTCGAACAGGGTTGAGAATCGAGCGTTGATGGTGTCGGTCAGTACGAACGTACCGGACACGAAGGCCACGCCCATGATGATGGCGACGGCGGTCAGTGCCAGGCGGAGCTTGTGGGCGAGAACGCCCTTGATGGCGGTGCGAATCATGGCTCAGGCCCCCAACTTCTTCATATGCTCGAGCACGGATCCGGCGGTCGGCGACCAGAGATGATCGACGACCCGGCCGTCGGCCAGGAAGATGACCCGGTCGGCGAATCCGGCTGCGACGGGATCGTGGGTGACCATTACGATGGTCTGTCCAAACTCGTCAACTGCCGTGCGCATGAACTCCAACAGTTCTCTGCCCGACTTCGAGTCGAGGTTTCCGGACGGTTCATCTGCGAACACGATCTCCGGCTGCGAAACGAGGGCCCTGGCCGCGGCAACGCGCTGCTGCTGGCCGCCGGACAACTCCGCGGGGCGATGATGCAGACGGTCTTTGAGACCGACCGTCGTGACGACCCGCTCGAACCAGTGCTGATCCGGCCTGGTGCCGGCGATGAGCTGCGGCAGCAGGATGTTCTCCTCGGCGGTGAGGGTGGGGATCAGGTTGAACGCTTGAAAGATGAATCCGACCCGCTTCCGGCGAAGAGCCGTCAACCGGCGATCATTGAGCGAACCGAGTTCGGTGTCGCCGATGTAGACCCGGCCCTCGTCCAGGCTGTCGAGTCCTGCGAGTGTGTGTAGAAGCGTCGACTTGCCGGAGCCCGATGGGCCCATGATTGCCGTGAAAGCGCCCGTCGCGAAGTCGACGGTGACTCCGTCGAGTGCGCGGACTTCGGTGTCTCCGCTGCCGTAAACCTTGACTGCTTCTTCTATGCGGGCCGCGGTCTCTACCCGGTCCCTTGCGATTGCTAGTGCCATTTGGTCACCTCCCGTGACGTCTCTTCTTGAGCACGGGACCATCGTCTCCGCCGCAGCCTCATCCGGCGTCGGGCTGGGGACGGGTTGGTCAGTCGACCTCAAGGGGGATTGGCGAGGAAACAGAGTCATCCTGAAGAGGGAGGGCGTGTGAGCCACCCGGAATGCGTACACCCCCAGCCGTCCGCACGGCGGATCATCTCGTGTCGGCTCCACGATTCGGCGGGTGATGAATTGCGCGACCCTCAACGTTGTCCTGTGAAGCCGTTGAGGGTCGTTCCGGCATCTTGTTGGGAGGAGACAGGAGCTCCAGTGACAGTCGTTTATGTCATCCTGGTTTTGCTCGCCGCCTTTTTCGGCTTCCTCGCAGCGAAGGCCGGTGCTCCGACAACCAAAACCGAACTGCCGGAGGTCGAGCCTGAGTTCGAGCTCGATCTGGCAGCGGCGTCCTAGCCACCAGGGGTGATCAATCCCGATTCGTAAGCTGTCACGACGGCCTGGACGCGGTCGCGGAGTCCCAACTTGGTTAGCACGTGTGATACGTGGGTCTTGACGGTTGCCTCGGATACGAATAGCTCCTCGGCGATTTCCGAATTGGAGAGGCCGCGGGCGACCAAGCGAAGAACCTCGCTCTCGCGATCGGTCAGATCATCGAGCCCCTCTACCGTCCGGTTCGGGTCGGGTCCGGCGGCGAAACGTTCGATGATTCGACGGGTAACGGAAGGAGCCAACAAGGCGTCCCCGCCTGCCACGACACGAATGGCGGCCACGAGGTCATCAGCGGGCGCGTCTTTCAGTAAGAACCCGCTGGCCCCGGCACGGAGCGCGCCGTAGACGTATTCGTCGATGTCGAAAGTCGTCAGCACGATCACCTTGATGTCGGATGATTCGGAGGAGATGAGACGGGTGGCCTCGAGGCCGTCCATTTCCGGCATCCGGACATCCATCAACACTACGTCGGGACGCTCGCGCTTGGCTATTCGCACGGCTTGAGCGCCGTCGGCTGCTTCGTCTATTACCACTAGATCCGCTTCGGACTCGAGAATCATGCGCAGACCCGAGCGGACCATGGCCTGGTCGTCGGCAATCAGGATGTTGATCATGTGCCGACCGGCAACGTAGCGTGCACGCGGAACCCGTCACCGACAGATCCGATCGTCAGTTCACCGTCGAGAAGTGACACTCGCTCGCGCATACCCACCAGACCGTGTCCACCGTTGGAGGATTGCAGTGTGCCGCCGCCGTTGTCCGTCACTTCGATCTCGAGCGCCTCGCCCGTGTCCTCGATCAGCACGGTGGCGGCAACTCCTGGGCCGCCGTGTTTGAGGGTGTTAGTCAAAGATTCCTGGACGATGCGATAGGCATGCAGATCCAGTCCTCCCGGGATCGGTCGCACGACTCCTCGTCGTTCAAAATCGATTTCCAGTCCTGAATCACGCATTTGCTCGATCAGCCGATCTATGTCCGCCAGACCCGGCTGGGGGGAGAGGTCGATAGGGCCATCGGTGTCTCCGCTTCGCAACAGCCCAACCATCGACCGCATCTCATCGAGGGCGTCGTGCCCGGTGGTTCTGATTGTGTCCAGCGCCTCCGCGACTCTGGGCTCCCCATCGCCGACCAGTCGCCGGGCCCCTTCGGCCTGCAGCGTCATAACCGCCATTTGATGGGCGACGATATCGTGGAGCTCGCGTGCGATCCGCGCCCGCTCTTCGGCGACGGCCTCGGCTGCCCGCTCCTCTCTTTCCCGTTCAGCCCGCTCGGCTCGATCCTCCAGAGCTTGTGTTCGAAGTCGTCGCTGGTGGACCTCTCGACCCAGAACCAGTGGAATCAACATCCACAGGCCGGTCGAAATGATCTCCTCCCATCCGACCGACTCCAGTGTGAGCGCTCCGATCGCGGTGAACGCCACCGCAAAACCGACCAGCGAGAAACCCAGGACGGCAGAGCGGCGCCGGGGCAGTTCGCTGCCGACGGCATGGAAGGCGAGCACGATGCCGACGGTGGCGAAGGTGCCCGGGTAGTCCATCGCTCGATCGACGGCGAACGCTCCGATCAAAGTCCAGAGGACGGCCTGAGGGGCGCGCCGGCGGAAGGTGAGTGGAAGGGTTTGCACGAAGATGAGGAGGGTGTTGAACCAGTCGGGATCGCGAGTGAACGGCCCGGGTCCGAGCGCTTCAAAATCTGCCCGGTTGCTCAATGCCATCCATAGAAAACCGACCGCAATCAAAGAATCGACGACGATGGGCGGTATGCGCTTCATGTCGACATGGTATCGGCAACGCCCCTTTCCTCCATCGTCCCAGAGGATGACCTTGCCCTCATCCTGGGGATGGAGGCTCTGCGCGGACTATTCCTGGTTGGAGGTGAGTCCGCCGATGAAGGCGAGGACTCGTTGCCAGGCGTCGGCCGATTCCGATGCGAATTCCTCTTGTGCCCGATCGAAGAACGAGTGCGGGGCGAGCGGATAGGTGACCAAATCGTGCTGCACATCGGCCTCCTCCAGAGCGGTTTCGAAGGCGGCGACGGATTCGGCCGGGATACCGGGATCGTTTCCTCCCATTAGGGCAAGGAGCGGACAGGCCATCTCCGATACGCGGTCGATGACTGTGCCGGCGCCGGCCGGGAACTCCCGATCGGGGATTCCGTAGAACCCGATGACTCCCGATAGACCGTGGCCGTTGGCAGCCTGGTGCCATGAGTTGCCGCCGCCGAAGCAAAACCCGACCGTGAACACCTTGCGGTCGGCGTTGTCGGCCCGAAGGTGAGCCACCGCCGCCGCGACGTCGGCTTTCACACCCTCGGATGTCGTCTTGGGGATGTGCTCCATGTAGTCGAATTCTCCGTCGCGGACGCCGACGCCCGCGGTCCGACCGAAATAGTCGATCGCGATCGAGTCGTACCCCACCTCGGCGAACCGGCTGGACAACTCCTGATAGAAACCGAACAGGCCGCGGACGTCTGGCAACACAATCACCGCCGCCTCGCTCGGTGTTTCGGCGAAGGCTTCGAAGGCTGCGAATCGATTGCCGTCGGCGGCCTCGAGAACCAACTCGCGGTGATTCACGGACCCTCCCGAGACCGGCCGAATCGGAGGTGAGGCGTTGGCATCAACGCACATTGGCGAGGCTCCCCTGCAGACGATTCGCCAACGATACCGAAGCCTCGACGCCATTGGACCGATAATGGGGGAGTAGAGGGGAGAGAATGTGAAGAAGTACCTCGCCTACACAGCCAGGCTGGCAGTCGACACACCTGCCGACCGCAACAGAATCGTCGACTTCTGGCGGGCGCTGGCCATCCTCGTAGTCATGTTCGGCCACTGGCTGGCTGCTTCGATTTGGCTACAACCCGACGGTGAGATCGCTCTGCTCAACTCGCTGGAGTGGATCCCGTACAGCGCCTGGGTCACCTGGCTGGTCCAGGTTATGCCGATCTTCTTCCTGGCCGGTGGATACGCCAACGCCCGGGGCCTCCGCAAGGTCGCAGCCGGCGAGGAACTGCGCCGGGATTGGATCACCGCCCGTGCCCGCCGTCTCTTCACTCCCGTCATCCCTCTTTTGCTGGTGTGGGTTCTCCTCATCATGGTGATCCGCACATTCGCGCCGGTCGAGGTCGTGTATGCGGGAGCTATGTCGGCGACCGTGCCCCTCTGGTTCCTGGCCGTCTACATCACCCTGACGGCGATGGCTCCCCTGACTCACACCTGGTGGAAGCGATGGGGCGGAGTCACGATCTTGGTCCCGGCGGCGGCTGCGGTAGCCGTCGACGTCGCCCGGTTCGCGTTTGATGTACCCGGGATCGCCTGGGTCAACTTCCTGTTCGTCTGGGCGACCGTTCATCAGCTCGGTTACTGGTGGTCGGATCGGGACGAAGGCGGAGGAGTGCCGGCTCGCCGCGGGTGGCAGATTGCCGGAGCGTCGCTGCTGGGTCTCATCGCCATCACGTGGATCGGTTGGTACCCCGTGGCCATGGTCGGCGTCCCCGGAGCCGGTGTCACCAACATGACCCCTCCGACCGCGGCGATCGCCCTGCTCGGCGTGATTCAACTGGGGATCATTCTCGGCACTCAGCCGCTCGTCAGGCGGTTCACGGCCGGTGCGCGGGCATGGCACGCCGTCGTCGCCGTGTCTGGCGTGATCATGACGATTTATCTATGGCATCTGTCGTCCATGTCACTGGTGGCCGCAGCCGGGTTGTTCACGTTCGATGGAGTTCTCTTTGAGGTCGAACCTGGGACCAGCCTCTGGTGGGCGACCCGACCGGTCTGGCTGGCGGTCCTCGCCACCGTCACCGTTGGGCTGGTCGCCATTTTCGCCCGCTTCGAGTGGAGAATCAGTCGGGCACCCTTCCCGCGCAACCGCCGGGTCGTGACCGCCGGGGTGCTGCTGCTGGCCGGGTCGGCCGCCGCCGTTGCCCAGGTCGGGATCGCCACCAGCGAGGCCGTCATCCGCTGGATCATCCCCGTCGCGGCGATCGCCGGGGCGATGCTGCTGGGAGCCCTACCGTCCGGGAGGAAGCGCAGCCGCTAGTCCACCGTTCTGGCGTGAAAATCCCGCCAGTTTTGACGGGTTTCTGACGCCAGAACGGGGAATCTTGGTGGAGCGGTGGTCATTCGCCTCTGTCGCCGATTCCTCCCCTAGCCCATAGTCAGAGGTGGGGATCAGAATCCTTGTCAAACATCTGGCTCTTCACTGCCTTCGAGTAGTGAGAAGCTGAAGAGAACGATCATGACCGCAATCGAGACAGATCGAGATTGCTTCACCCGTTTCGTAGAAGAAGTCGGGCCCAGACTCACGCAGGCGCTCATAGCCAGGTTTGGAGGAGAGCTCGGTAGGGAGATGACAGCCGAAGCGCTTGCATACGGGTGGGAACACTGGGACCGGGTCGGCAGTCTGGACAATCCGGCCGGTTACTTGTATCGAGTCGGGCAGAACCGCGGGCGGCGGACACGACGCCCCTACCTGCTTCCCGATCCACCTCTTCACAAGAGCGAACCGGTGGTTGAACCGGGCCTGCCGTCCGCTCTGGGACCTGGAAGTAGCAGTCTGCGATCAGACGGGCTGCGGGGCAGCTCAGTCGATCGAGACCGATTGGGGAATACTCGTAGCGTGAGAGATCGACGTTCGTATCGAGCCGATATCCGACGGAACTGTCGTGGTCGCTTTTTCCTATTGGAGTCCCGAGAACTGCGGTCAGCTACTCGAGGTCATTCTCGTTGACACTGTTTCGGGCGCGCTGGTGGGTTCACTGGGCGCCGCCACGGTCGGAGGGCCCTTTGATCTGGTGGTACGTGACGCCGTTGCGACAGTCGTTTTCGGCGGAGAGGCCGGTGGCTTGCAGTTGGTCGATTTTCCTCTGTCGGGATCGGGTGCCGGCGACGACTCACTGGTAGTCAAACACTGCCCGGCGCCCTACAAAGATCGACCCGGCAAGGAGTGCCGCCACCTCCCGGTCAACATAGAGCGACCTGTCGGTTCCTCATCTGGTCGATGGTCAGGTCTCTCTATATTGACCCAGCTTCGCCGGGAGAGGAACGTCGACGATCGCAGGCTCGAGTTGCGTGGCAACTCGTACCTACCGCTGTTGCGGCAGGCGTTCTCCCTCCCGCTTGCGGGTCGACATGAAGAGACCCGACCTTAAGCCCCGGGCAGAATCGACGGGTCTCTTCATGTCGAGATGGGGCTTCTGCGTCTCTTGGCGTGAATCTAAGGGGTCGGGTCGGTGCAGGCGGCAACCGGCGGGGGCCAGGCCATACCGGGCATAACCAGCGAGTAGCACTCAGGTGAGACCTCGATCGAGACCGAAGCAAGGGAGTTGCCAACCGCCGTCCGGCCGGATCCTGAGATCGTTCCGGACAGGCCTGCGGGACCCGCACAAACGGGGTCCGAGATAGGCCAGTTGAGTTCGTTCTGCAGGAGATCCCAACATTCACCCGGCAGCTCGAACGACACGGCAACTCGGTGTTCCGGCTCCCGGAAGTCGATCCAGAAGAGCGTGAACCCTTCTCGCTCCCGCATCGAAGTGACGACCGCGGTGCCGGCCGGGTAGTCATCCGACCGGTAGTCGATTGATTGATCGGTTCGCGTTTCCTCTCTCGTGGGGAGCAGTGAACCCACCAGCGCCAGGATGGCTGCGATCGTCACGATGACGATCGCAGCCGGGGAAATCAACCGTGATGAGTCGCTCATGAGCGTTCTAGGTTAGAACTCGGGCGTGTCACGCTGCAGCCATTGGTAGAACACATCCGCGTCTCCGCCAATCGAAAACAACGCGTTGTCGACCGACGAGAACTGGGTGGCGGTCTCGATCAACTGACCCAGGAAGCTCATGCTTCCGCACGAGGTTGAGGCGTTGTTGATGTACGGCGAATCCTCGGCGAAGTCGATGTAGGCGACGCCGTCTCGGATGATCGCCGATTCGAGCTCCCAGCCGACCTCCGGCGAGAACCAGCTGTAATAGCCGGCCGCGACCTCTTCGTCCGTCGGTCCGGCCAAGAGCGCTTCCATCGCTTCGGCCAGCACGGCAGGCGGTTCGACCATCCTCACTACCGGTGCAACCTGGCTGCAATCGAGGTTG
>CBDTUP010000087.1:0-9017 GCA_965363685.1 uncultured bacterium
AGACCGGCGACGAGGGCCCAACGGGCCCGCGCGAAGAACCTCCGACGCAAGGGGCGCAGCCGATCGAGGAGATTCGCAGAGAAGACAACGAGGCCGGCAAGCGGCACGGCCAGCACGGAGTCGCGTAGCCAGTGCCCCCATCCTGAGATGATCCCGCCACCATGATCTGCGTGGTGCCCGACGTGCAGCACGTGCGCCGTGAGCCCCACTGCGAGGGCCAGGATGATCGCATAGCCGAGGGAGTGGAGGCGATGGGATTCCTCGGTGGTACCGAAGATCCAACGCCTCACCGATTGCACGGAGCGGACACGCTCATCATGCGAAGCTTTCGCCGATTCGAGTGTGTCCTGCCACCGATCAGGTTGATCGCCCGTTTCCTCGGGCGCGTCAAAATCATCGCGAGGTGGAGCACCGTCCTTCACAAGCCTCCCTCATTCGAGTTGTACGGAAGATTCTCCTGCGGGAGACCGCTTGTCATGAGTGAGCCGCTGCGCATTTCGTGATGCGATACCCCCCAACTGCGGCCTCCGGGTCACCTATACCCGGGAGAGGAGATACTCAGACCCCTGGACGAAATCCCCACTAGGTTCTAGAGTCGCAATCGGTGCGGGAAACCGTTGAGGGAGGGAGGACCCGATGGTGACCGACTTTGTTGGTCGCGTCCAAGAGTTGAAGGCAATCGACCGCTTGGTAGACCAACGGTCACGCGGGGTCGTGCTCGTAGGACCGGCCGGAATCGGTAAATCCCGGCTGGCCGGCGTGGTGGCGGCGGAAATGGCGAAGCACGGCGCCAGGGTGATTCACGCCGTCGGATCGCAAACCGCAGCCGGTATTCCATTCAGCGCTGTGGCCGACTGGATCCCTGAACACCGGACCGGAGAGGCGCCGCTCGACATTCTCCTGTCAACTCAGCGAGCGATTCTGAGCAGCGCGAGCGGCAAGCGGGTGGTCCTGTGGGTCGACGATGCACACCTCGTCGACACCAGTTCGGCCACGCTGCTTGCGCGCCTGGCAGCGTCGGATGCTGTGTTTGTGATGCTCGCCGTCGAGGAGGGAGCCCACCTGCCGGAAGCGATCCGAGCGATGGTGAAGGACGACAGAGTGTCGACCCTGCGGCTCAATCCCCTATCCCGAGAAGAAACCGGTTTGCTTGTCGCCGCAGAGCTCGGAGCACCGATGGAGGCACTGTCTCTAGCGTGCCTGTGGGGACTGTCGGAGGGAAGCCCACTGTACGTCCGCGAACTGATAGCAGAGGCCGACAAGCGGGCGATACTGGTGTCCCGAGAGGGCCTATGGTCCCTCTCAGCAGAGCCCCCAATTGGGGAGCGCCTTGAGGCGATCGTGCGCAGCCGGCTGAAATCCCTCACCGAGGCCGAGACTGCGGTCCTCGAACTCGTAGCGATCGCGAATCCGATCGGATTCGACATCCTCGACGCGCTGGCCGACGACGGCGCCGTCGAATCTCTCGAAGCTGCCGGATTGATCACCGTCGGGCGTGAGGGACGGCGTTCCGTGCTCCGCGTGACTTCCCCTCTCGTAGCCGCCGCACACCGGGCCTGGATGCCAAGCTCGCGGATCCGACGGCTGAGCGGCATGCTCGCGGCGGCTCGCGAGAAGCTAGGCAACCGCAGGATCGAAGACCGGCTCGACATCGCACGATGGAGACTGGCCTCCGGACGCACGTCGAATCCTCGCGTCCTGGTCGAAGGCGCTCGCGTTGCCCTAGCCGGCTTCGACTCCGCGCTCGGCGAGGAACTGGCCCGTAAAGCTGTTGAGAGCGGTGGTGGCTTCGACGCCAAGCTCGAGTTGATTCGGGCGCTCGCACTTCAGCGCAGGTCGACCGAAGCGGGGGTGCTCCTCGAAGAGATCACATCGCAGGCACATACAGAGGCAGAACTCGCCCGAACCACGCTCGAGAGGATCCGCAACCTGACGCAGTTGCAGATCGACCCCGGCACCGGCCTTCGATTCGGAATCGACGCTCTCGGCCGAATCGAGCACGCGGAGTGGAAGGATGAGGTTTCGTCGCAGCTCGCCCTCTACGCGGCGCACATCGGGGACTACCCCGCTGCACTGTCATTGGCGACGGAAGTCGTCGATCGATCTGCATCGAATCCGCTCGTCGCGGTCCGAAGGCTGCTGGCTTCGTCGATCAGTCATGTCATGATCGGCGAGTTGGCTCAGGGGAACGAGTCCGCGCATGATGGTCTATCGATCGCGCTCGAGGTGACTCAAGATATGCCGCTCGCAGCCGACCTTTTTCGCATGCATGCACAGCATGCCGCGGTGTCTTCCGGCAGCATCGCCCTGGCGGTCTCGGCAACCCAAGATGGGTACCATCGCGCGGTCGATGCACGAGCTCTGGGCGCAGTCGGACTGTGGGCAGCACACTCTGCGTTCGCGCTGCTGCTACACGGAAACATCGGTGAAGCGGTCAACATGTACGGTGAGGCCGTGACCCACCTGCAGGACCTCGATCCGCTCGGGGTGCTCGCGGTCACCCAATGTTGGCGCCCCTATGCAATAGCCCAGACCGGCGACGGAGCGAGATGCGAGCAGCTGCTGGGAGAGATGACCCAGCATTACACGTCCGCTGAACCCCGGGTTCGGGTAATGATGGATCGGGCTTCAGCTTGGGTAGCGGCCCTGAGCCACGACACCGAACTCGCCGCCAGGAAAGCGATCGAGGCGGGCGAGTACCTGACCGAGAACTCCCATGTCGTATGGGGGCTTCTCACAATTCATGACGCCGTCAGGCTGGGTCACCCAGACCTCGCGGTTGCTCCGCTGGAGGAGCACGCCCTCCACGCGGAGGGAGCCCTTCTTCCTGTGTTGGCACGTCACGCGCGCGCGCTGACCGATGGCGACGGACGGGCGCTGGACACATGCGCAGTCGACCTCGAACACATCGGCACCCGGCTGCTGGCGGCCGAAGCGGCCCAGCAAGCCGCGAATTGTCATAGTCTCAACGGTGATCATGCGCTCGCCGCCCGCTCGGCAAGCGTCGCCCGTGCCCTTGCCATGCAGGCCCCCGGTGCTCGCACGCCTGCGTTGCGGGGGCGAGTGCGCTTTCTCACCGACCGCGAGTTCGAGGTCGCAGTCGCGGCTGCACATGGTCACACGAACAGCGAACTGGCCGACCGGCTCCACATCTCTCGCCGCACCGTCGAAAACCACCTCGGTTCCGTCTACGCGAAGCTCGGAATCGAGGGACGAACCGAACTCGCTGCGATCCTTGCGGCGGCATCAGCAAGCGGGTTCTGAGAGCTCGCTGCCCTCCATCCCTGGTGACGCTCTCGGATAGAGGTATCCGGAGGAGGCTTTCTCGCAGAACCGTCGAGTACAGACAGTAGGGTTGCGCCGTGTTGGATCTGACCGCAAGAGATACGAGCATGCTGAGCGGCGATCACGGCGCCGCATCGCAGCTGGCGATGCGAATCGTGATCCGCTTGGCAGAAGTCATGGGTGCCGAGCGGCTCCTGGATGTCACCGGCGCGCATATCGACTCCTGTCTCTATCACGGGCGATCCGGCCTCGACTTCGCCCAGAGCCTGGTTGACGGCGGCGGCCGGGTCGTGGTTCCGACCTCCCTCAACGTGTCATCGCTAGACAGGCTGCACCCCGATCTGTACCGGGGCGACCCTGAGACTGCCCGACTCGCCGGTCGTCTAATGGGTCTCTACGAGGAGATGGGTTGTCGGCCCACGTGGACGTGCGCTCCATATCAACTCCCCGACCGGCCCCGTTTCGGCGAGCACGTCGCTTGGGCAGAGTCGAACGCGATTGTGTTCGCCAACTCAGTGCTCGGCGCCCGGACACACCGCTACGGCGACTTCATCGACATCTGCGCCGCGATCACGGGTCGCGCCCCCGCCGCAGGACTACACCTTGATGAGAACCGAAACGCCAACGTGGTGATCATCCTCGAAGACGTCTCCCATGACTTGCTTGATCGTGACGTGGTGTATCCGGTACTCGGCCACCTGATCGGAGATATCGTAGGGAAGCGGTTGCCGGTGATCGTTGGGCTACCGTCCTCCGTCTCAGAGGATCGACTGAAGGCAGTGGGCGCCGCCGCGGCCTCATCGGGATCGGTTGGCATGTTCCATGCCGTGGGCAGCACACCGGAGGCACCAACACTCGACGATGCCCTAGGAGGCGAAGAGCCCACATCAACCATCACGGTGCGATCCAGCGACCTTCGCCGGGCCCGCGATCAACTGAGTACGACTCACACGAGTGAATTGGGAGCGGTGAGTCTCGGCACGCCTCACTACTCCACCCATGAGTTCGCCAACCTGGTTCCGCTCCTTGCCGGCAAGCGCTTGTCGGTACCCTTCTTCGTCTCGACTGGCCGGGACGTCCTCAACGAGGTTGAGCACCTGGGCTGGCTCTCCACACTTGATGCGGCCGGGGTCCAGATCGTCACCGACACCTGCACCTACATCACGCCGGTGATCGCCAACATCAACGGTCCGGTGATGACCGATTCCGGCAAGTGGGCCTACTACGCGCCCGGCAATCTCGGGGTCGAGGTCGTCTACGGAAGCACCGAGGACTGCGTGAGGTCGGCCATTGCGGGGCGCGTTGTGCGAGATGAGACAGTGTGGGCCGATGCCTGACGTCCGCCATGTGCTCGTCGATGGTTATGGAACCGGTCCGGCGCTTGTGCTCGACAAGCCGCTCAGCTTCTGGGGGGGCCTCGACGCAGAGACCGGACGAATCATCGATCATCGCCACCCCCAGGTAGGCACATCGGTTAGCAGCACCGTGCTGGTGATGGAGGCAGGGCGCGGGTCCAGTTCGGCGTCTTCCGTCCTCGCCGAGGCCGTTCGCTTGCGAACGGCTCCGGCCGGCATCGTGATGTTGGAACCCGACGAGATCGTTGCCCTCGGTGCCATCATCGCCGACGAACTCTACGGCACACGCCTTCCGGTGGTGGTGGTGGACCGTGAAGTGTTCTTCTCTCTTCGTACGGGTGACCTGATCACGATCGGTAGCGGCATCATCGAGAAAGCGGGCAGTGGCGCTTGACAGCGTGAGACACTCCACACCACAGGCAAGATGACAAAGGCTTGCCACTGCAACCCAAGCGAGTTCAAGAGAACTCCCAAACGCACCCATGGGCCGACATGGCTGGTGCTGCTGCTGATTCCGAGTCTGCGGCGCCTTGGCTGTCCCATTGCACGAGCCGCGATGGGAGGTGAGTGAGTCGAGGATCCGGAACGAGCGCAGGGCAGATCGATGCCTTACGCTTGGTGAGACCAAACGAGGGAGGACTCGATGATTGGAGATGCTTCGCTGCATGCGACACTGCCGGCAGACGATCTGGAGCGTGCCAAAGCTTGGTATGCCGACAAGCTGGATCTGAATCCGCAAGAGGAGGATGAGGCCAGCGGCGCCTGGTACGAGGTGGGCGGTGTGCCGTTCCTTCTCTATGTCTCGGAGTATGCCGGAACCAACCGGGCAACGGCTGCTTCGATCGCGGTGGACGATTCCGATGCGGCGCTTGCCGGGCTTCGTGGTCGCGGGGTTGTGTTCGAGGATTTGGAGATGGGTGAGTTCAAGACCGAGGACGGAGTGCTCACGTTGCCGGACGGACGGAAGGCGGCCTGGTTCAAAGACAGTGAAGGGAACACGCCGGCGATCACCAAGATGCAACCGTCAATCGGAGGCATAGCTCGGGAGATGGGTCGGTTGGGCGTGTTCCGCGGGCCGAGTCGCCGATGATCTCCAGATCGGGGTGTGTTGTGTGGATCGATCTGACTTGGTGCCTCGCCGAAGAGGCTCCGGCGATCTTGAACGAAGGCAGCGACTGATGGCAATCGGCATGCGGTGGTTCTACCGGGCGTGGTACCGCTGGGGAACGCCGCCCTGGGTCATCGGGCCACGCGAAGAGTTGGTCTCGCTGGTCGATTCCGGTGACCTACCACCGGGGTCGGCACTCGATCTCGGGTGCGGCGTCGGAGACAATTCGGTCTTCCTGGCCGCTCACGGTTTCGAGGTCGTTGGAGTCGACTACGCCGACTCGGCCGTGGCCAGGGCTCGACTGAACGCAGCCGGTCGAGGCGTTGCGGTCGAGTTCCAGGTAGCCGATATCACCGCGATGCCTGAGGTCGAAGGACCCTTCGACCTGATCGTCGATTATGGGACGTTCGATGACCTGCCCGACGCGAACCGTCCCGCCTGCTATGCGGAGATTCTCCGGGTCAGTCGACCGGGTACCCGCCTTCTGCTGTGGTGTTTCGAACATCCGCCGGGGCGGTGGGCACCACTGACGCGTCTTATTTTCGGAGGTACAGGATCGGTGCGCCCCGGAGAGATTGAACAGACCTTCGGTCCGTCGTTTGACGTAGAGCGAATCGCGAATGGGTCCACCGGAATGCGCATTCAGCCGTCCTGGGCTTGCTATCTGATGACCCGCAGGACTGCATGACGTCCGAACGGCGTAGATCATCAGTTCGGTCCCTTCCCGACCAGGCTGGTCGAACGGTGTCGGGAGGACGAACGAACGGCGCACGGGACTCCATACACGCTTGTCTTCCGAAGGAGAGGGAGTCCGCCAATCAGCCCGGGCACCGCACGCCGACCGGCGTTTTCAGGCATCAGCGCTGCGGACGTGATCCTTTCCCGACCGGCGCTCAATCATGCGGGGCCCGGTAGTCACCTTTCACGATGTGCCAGCAGAGGAGAGCCGCTTCCATGGGCATCGGCCTCTCGGGTACGAGAGTGACTGCATTGACGTGGGAGTTGATAGTCATGATTTCGCCCAGGCGGTAGCTACTTGCCAGGCGCTCAGGGCTTTCGAGCGGCACTAATCGGTATGTTTCGTCCCCGACGGTCAACATCGGTGACCTTGTCGGGAAGGCCGAGGCGAACTTGTCTGATATACCGTCGATGATCGTGCCCACAAACTGGCCAGACGTCGTTGTTCCCAGCATCCGCGGCGCGATTCCAGCCGACCGCGGTCTCGAGGCGTCACAGAACGGGCAGCTTGCCGGATTGCCCGTGACCGGGTTGGCACACGACCAACAGAACGATGCATCGCGCCAGTGGCGAAGGGACCGAAGACCGATCAAGACGCTCGCAACGAATGTGATGCCGAACGCAATGGTCAGCCCGGGTTCACCCATGGTGATTCCGGCGATCGCCGCCGGCAGAGAGCCCAGCGCCAGCCACCACAACGCGGCTCCGAGGACAAGCCACTTGACGCGACCCCTGCGATGTGGGGGGCGCCGCCGGAGTTCCCGCGTCGAAGCCCGGGCAGCCGACACCACAGCGTCCTTTGCCTCCGACCACCCACTCGAATCGTTCTCCGTTCCCCCTTCGTCGGGTTGTGTTTCCGGCCACGATGCGATGGCAAGCGTCCGGCCCCACTCATCTCGAACCGTAACCACCCTGTCGTCCACGCTGTGGCGCCCGGGCCGGTTAGATCCGAACATCGTGCGGCGAGGCTCCGGTGCCTCGTTGGGCGGCTCGGTCGTGATCGACCACCGGGCCCCGTCGGCGAACTCCACCATCGTGTTGCGAACCTTCGTCGCGCCACTCAGATCAGACCTGACCCAGCGAGACTCTATAGCGGCAACGCGTACACCCCGCGCCATGAGAGGCACTGCGATGCGCCCAGGACGCCACCTTCGCCGTACTTCAGCCTCCTCGGTCAATTGACGTCCCGAAGCCGATCCCATCACCCGCCTGCTGCTCTCGCCACGAAGCAACGCTAGCCACACCGGCACATCCAACGCATCGGATTTCGCCCGGGCACATGTGCCGATTCCGGGCACTCGCCAAATGCCCTTCTTCTCGTCCGTGGTTCGGTGGTTGCCCGGATGTCCCTCCGACCGGGCCGGATCGGACGTGAGAGGGTCGGGTTGGTAGGTTGTCAGGGGTAGGCCGCTATCAACCTTGGTTGTGAATGAGTTCGTCCCTATTCGATCGGTCCGACTATCCAACTCTGACCGAGTGCATCTACCTCAACCAGGCCTCGCTCGGTCTGATGGCCGGGCAGACCGTCGAAGCTATGCACCGGTTTCTCGATGAGGTTGGCCGTCACGGCAACCTCCGCATGTCGGACGAGGAGGAAGCAGCCTTCTTCGACGGGCTCCGTGAACGGGCCGGAACCCTGTTCAGCGCCGAGACTGGGGAAGTAGCCATCGTAGGCAGTGCCAGCGAACTGCTCGGCCAGGTCCCGTTCATTTTGCCGCCATCCCTCGGTACCAAAGTGATCGCCGTGTCAACCGACTTCCCGGCAATCACCCGGCCTTGGCTACGACTCGCGGACAGCGGGGTATGCCGGGTTCAGTTCGTGGATGACAATCCCGACTCAGACCTGACCACCGACCTCATCTCGGAAATCGATGAGCAAACGTCGCTGGTCACCGTCGGATCCGTCCAATATGCCACCGGGAGTCTCATCGACGTCCCTCGATTGCGCGCGGCCACGACTCTCGCAGGCGTGGGTCTTGTCATCGATGCGACGCAGTCCGCCGGCGCCATGGTGACGGATGCCGCGGTTTGGGGTATCGACATGGTCGTTTCCAGTGGCTACAAATGGCTGGGCGGACACGGGGGTGTGGCGATTGCCGCGCTCGGACCCTCGATGCTAGAGGGAACTCCTCCACTGCCGGGCTGGATGGGCGCTCCCGATCCTTTCGAGTTTGACGCGACCCGAGTTCCCCTCGCCGATGGCGCCCGGCGGTTCACCCAGTCGACGATATCGTATGTTTCGCTGGTCGGCCTCACTGCCGCTCTGGATCGGCTATTCCTCTTGGACATGGCAGACATCGAGGCTCATGCATCACGCCTTGCACAGTTGCTGGTCGGTGCCTTGGAACCTCACGGCTGGTGTCCCTTCCGCAGTTTGGAGGACCCTGCTGCCTCTCCCCACATCCTCGCTTTTGGCCACCCCGATGCCAATGCCGAGCACAAGGTGGCCAAGCTGCGAGAGGCCGGCCTGCAGTGCAGCTTTCGCGGCGGTCGGGTGCGCGTCTCGCTCGCCCCCTACAACGACGAACGCG
>CBDTUP010000088.1:0-8784 GCA_965363685.1 uncultured bacterium
TTTTTTATTGGTGGGATAAAAACTCCCAGGAACAACGCCGCGAACACAATGTTGGCCCCCGGTCGGATCCGACCCTGCTCTAGGGCCTCAGTCAGAGCTATCGGAATGGTGGCGGCCGAAGTGTTTCCATAGGCATGGATGTTCATGAATACCTGGTCGGACGAGAGCTTGATCCTGCGAGCAGTTGCATCGATTATCCGCTGATTTGCCTGATGAGGTATGAGAATATCGACCTCGGTGAAGTCGAGTCCCGCCTCTTCGACGACGCGCACCGAGGAGTCGCCCATCATCGTGACGGCGCGGCGGAACACCTCCTGGCCATCCATCTGCACTCCGACTTCCGAGGGCAGCTCGGCCACCCGGTCGCCCACCGTTCCAAAGCCGGGGACGCATAGAAACTCGGCGGAGTCGCCGTCCATCCCGAGTTCGGATGACAGGAGCCCTTCATCACCTTCAGTCGGTTCGAGAACGACTGCGCCGGCCCCATCTCCGAACAGGACCGAGGTCGATCGGTCGGTGAAGTCCATGTAGTAGTGGAGTTTCTCTGCTCCGATGACAAGTACCCGACTGTTCGTTCCGCCTCGAATCATGTTGGCACCGAACACGAGTGAGTAGATGAATCCGGAACATGCCGCATTCAGATCGACCGCCGCCGCGTTGGTCGCTCCGAGTTTCGCTTGTACATACGCCGCCGCGCTCGGGATGAGCGTATCGGGCGAGCACGTGGCAACGATGATGAGGTCGATATCCGATGGTTCGAGGCCTGCCGCCGCGATCGCCCGGAACCCGGCGATCGTTGCCATGTCCGAGGTTTCCACATGTGAGATCCGGCGTTCCTTGATTCCCGATCGGGATGTAATCCACTCATCGGAAGTATCCATGATCTTCTCGAGATCAGAATTCGCGAGAACGGAAGGAGGCAACGCCTTACCCCATCCGCTGATTGTGGCGTTGGTCATGAGCCTTCCTCCTGATCCCCCTCGAGCGATCTGATTGCCTCGTCGATTCCGGCGATGTCGTTGACTATGAGAACTCGAGCATCTGCCACGGTCCGGCGTGCCATGCCCGCGGTAACGTCTCCCGGGCCTACATGCGCGAAAGTCTGGATCCCCGTTTCGGCCATCCCTTCGAGGCTTTCTGAGAACCGTACAGGAGCCACAACTTGACGGGCGAGTAGCTCGGTGACTTCCCCACGTTCCGCCGGCGCCGCACTCACATTCGACCAGACGGAAAAGGCAGGATTCCTCGGTGAAATGGAGGCGAGTTCTGCAGCCAGCGCCGCTTGTGCCGATGCCATGAACGGAGAGTGGAATGCGCCCGCGACCTTGAGCGGGACCACTCTGCGCACGCCGAGTGATCTCGCCTTCTCCTGCAACCACTCGATGTCGGCGACGCCTCCGGCAACCACAACCTGTCCGGGCGCGTTGAGGTTGGCCACCCAGAGCTTTCCCCCGGCGATATTCCGATCTGTGCAGATCTCCTCCGCCAGGTCAGCGGATGCTCCTATCAGCGCAGCCATCGAGGAGGGCGCGGCGTTGGCGGCACCCGCCATTGCCTTTCCTCGCACGGCGACGGTCCTCAGCGCTGTTGGGAAGTCAAATACGCCGGCGGCGGTCAGCGCTGTGTACTCGCCCAACGAATGGCCGGCCGCGGCGGAGGGCCGATCGGACAAACGTGCCGATAACTCATCCCACAACGCGTAGGCAACAGCAAAGAGCGCCGGCTGAGCGTGCTCGGTCCTGGTCAGGTCGGCCTCAGGCCCATTGAGACACATGTCGCGCAGGCTCCAGCCCAGCGCTTCGTCAGCTTGGTCGATGAGTAGATCAGGTCGGGCTTCGAAGAGATCGGCCCCCATACCCACGAATTGGCTTCCCTGACCGGGAAAGAGAACGGCGTAAGACATTGGGACGTTCGACTGTAGGCGCCTGTCGAAGGTTACGTAGGGAAAAGCCTTTCAGTTCAGAGCGGCCGGCTTCCAGCCACCGACCCGATCCATGGGACCGTGTTGCCGCCAATCCTCAGAGGTCGGACAGAACCTCCAGAACGCGGCCGACATCGTTGGCGTCTACGTCGCGGTGGGTTACGAATCGCAGAGTGTCGTTTGAGATTGAACCAACTCGAACACCCGCATCCGTCAAGCGCTCCTGGAAAACGGAGATCGGTTGCGGCAGGCCCGATTCGCGGACGAGGACCATGTTGGTCTGTACCTGCTCGAGCGAGACCGCGGTCGGATGAAGCGCTGCAATACCCTCCCCGAGGCGTTCAGCCAACTCATGATCCTCGTGCAATCGGGTCCGGGACTCCAAGGCAACCGCGGCTGCCGCGGCGATGATTCCTACCTGACGCATACCCCCACCTAGACGTTTACGTAGATAACGAGCTTCGGCAATCAAAGCCTTCGGGCCACACAGGATGGATCCGATCGGAGCACCCAGGCCTTTGCTGAAACAGAACTGCACCGTGTCTGCCAGTGATGCATAGTCGGAGGCGTCCACTCCGGAGGCAGCCACTGCGTTCCATAGGCGGGCACCATCGAGATGGATACGAAGTCCTGCTGCACGCGCCGCCGCCGAGGTCTCCTTCATGAGGTCGAACGGGATCACCGTACCGCCCGACCAGTTGTGGGTGTTCTCCCATGCGAGCATCGAGATGCGGTGGGAGTGATATCCGCTCTGCTCGGTGGCAGATTCAACGTCGTTGGGTTCGATCTCACCTCCGCCGGTCTTGACGGTCCGGAATTGGAGTCCACCAATGGCCGCAGCTGCCGCCATCTCATAGTTGCGCACGTGAGCGGTCTCAACGCAGATCACTTCGTCACCGGGATTCGATTGGGTTAGCAAGCCGAGCAGGTTGCCCATCGATCCGGAAGGAACGAACACCGCCGAATCCTTGCCGAGCAACGCAGCTGCTCTCTCCTCAAGGGAATTGACGGTCGGATCCTCTCCGTACACATCGTCACCGACGACTGCTGAAGCCATAGCTTCCTGCATCTCGCGGTTGGGTCGGGTCACCGTGTCGGATCGGAAATCCGCAATGCCGTCTGGGAAAGCCACCTGTTGCTCCTTGGAATGAAGGGCCAAGAGTAGATCCTTGGGCAGGAGTGCCGGACCGTCGACAATGGCCCCGTGCGCAGTCGCTTCCTCATTCCTTTCCTGCTGGCCATCGCGGTCGCCGGTCCGGCCGCGCTCGGGGCGACACCCGTCGAGCAGGCCCTCACCCTGGCGGAGCTCCGTCTGGAACGGCCGCCGCTCGTGGAGCAAGTAGAACAAGCTCGATCCGAGTTCGAACAGATCTCCGCACTCCTCGACACGAGCCGCAACAGCCTGAACACAGTTCTCGTCGACCAGGTCGTAGCCCTCGACCGCCTCGAGCAGGTCGAGGATGAACTGCGGGCTGCACGTAGCCGTTTCGATGAAGGCGTTGAACAGTTGTACATGCGAGGCGGCACGGCCGCGCTCACCGTGGTCATGTTCTTCGACGACCCCACGGAAGCCGGCATAGCTACTCACTACCTGGAAGCGGTGAACGAATCCGAAACCGAGTCGCTGGGAGACATCGAGCAGTACATCGCCGAGATGAAGGACCTCCGGTACACCGCGTTTGATGCAGTAGAGCTGGCCGAAGCCGACTACGACCAACGCGAGCGGGCCTTCCTCATTGCGGCCGGACGGCTTTCGGAACTCGAATCAGAGCTGGTCAGGCTCGACAATCGCATCGAGCGTTTATCTGCGGAGTGGCGTGATTATCGACTCCGCCTTTCCCAGGACATACTCGAAACGACGGGCGCAACAGGGATCCTGCTGAGCGACACAGTTGAACAGGCGAACCTTCGAGCTTCATTGCCGCTCGGTCCGACGATCGGGATACCACCTGGGTTGACATCGACGGGGAAAGTGTTGCGCGGAGTCGCTTCGTGGTACGGACCTGGTTTCCACGGCCGCCGGGCCTCGAGTGGAGCGATCTTCGACGAGCGTGATTTCACGATTGCCCACAAGACGCTGGCGCATGGAACTCTGCTGCTCATTACCTTTGGAGATCGCCAGGCGGTCGTGATGGTCAATGATCGCGGGCCATTCATCGAAGGACGGGAGTTCGATCTCTCGAAAGCGACGGCCGAGTACCTGGGTCTGGGTCTCAACTCGATCACAGCCGAGGTCCTGATCGTCCAACCTTGATCCGGATAGCCGTTGCTACGGCTATCCTCCGGTGCCCTCCACAAGCTTCAGGTCCTCGATGATCAAGATCCCAGTTCTCACATCCGACGAGCTCCGTATTCCGGATCGCTACTCGCTGCTCTACGAACTCGCCTACAACCTCTGGTGGACGTGGGACCCGGTTGCCCAGGACCTGTGGCGAATCATCGATCCGGCGTTGTGGACCGAGTATCACAATCCGATCGACATGTTGCGAGCGCTCGATCCGAACACCTGGGCAGCTCTCGACGAGTCGGAGACCTTCCACGATGTCTTCACCGAGGCGTCGCGCCGTTTCGAGGAATACCAGGCAGACGAGGACACCTGGTGGACCCGCAATCACAAGGACATGATGCCCGGCGGACCCGTCGCTTACCTGTGCGCGGAGTACGGACTCCATGCATCGGTTCCGATCTACTCCGGGGGCCTGGGAGTTCTGGCCGGCGATCATGCCAAGGCGGCTTCCGATCAGGGCATTCCATTCATCGGTACCGGGCTCCTCTACCGCCGCGGCTACTTCCGCCAGGAGATTGACGCCACCGGCGACCAGCAGCACATGCACCCTCACCTCGATATCCACCAACTGCCGGTGCGGATGGTGGCCGGGCCAACCGGAGGACAGCTCAAGGTGGCGGTTGACTTCCCAGGGCGCCAGATTCAGGCAGCGGTCTGGCTCCTCCAAGTGGGCGTTGTGCCCCTGCTTCTATTGGACACGGACATCCCCGAGAACGACCCGGCCGATCGCCCGATCACCCACACCTTGTACGTCCGTGGACGGGAGATGCGTTTCTGTCAGGAGATGATTCTTGGAATCGGCTCTGTGAAGGCTCTCGCCGCTCTCGGCATCAAACCACGGGTGTGGCACGTCAACGAAGGCCACGCGGCCATGTCGATACTCGAGCGCCTCAAGGACCAGGTGGCCGATGGAAGTACGCTCGAAGAAGCTGAGGAGTTGGTTCGTTCGAACACCGCTTTCACGCTTCACACACCGGTGCCGGCGGGCAACGAGGTGTTCGACTTCGCTCTGGTTGAGCGATACCTCGGCTATTGGCCGGGCTTGGTGGGTTGCGATCTCGGGTACCTCGCTCAGCTTGGAGCCTCCCATACTGTCGACGATCACAAGTTCGATATGGGAGCGATGGCCATTCGCATGGCGACCACGGTAAACGGGGTCAGCCAGAGACACGCCGGCGTTGTCAACAAGGACTGGTCACATCTACTTCGGTCGCCTGCTCTCGGCGTCACCAACGGGATGCACACGCCCGGTTGGGTCAGCAGAGATCTCGATCGGCTCTTCACGCGGCACATCGGCGTCGACTGGCGCTACAAACTGGTCGACGAGCCGGAGGCTTTCGACGCTATCAGGGATATCGACGACGCCGAGCTGTGGGCCGCTCACCTGAGCCCCAAACGCCTCCTCACCCGTTTCGCGCGCGGACGGATACGGGGCCAGCTTGCCCGTCACGGAGCATCTCCCAACGAGCTGCGGTCTGTCGAAACGATGTTTCCCAACGATCGCCTGACTATTGGTTTCGCGCGCCGCTTCGCCGGGTACAAACGAGCCACGCTCATGTTCCACAACAAGCCCTGGCTGCAGGCGATCCTCACCAATCCTGATCGTCCGGTACAGATCGTGTTCGCCGGAAAGGCTCATCCGGCCGACCAATGGGGAAGCGGTTTGCTCCAGGAGATCCACAACCTGGCCAACACTCCCGAGTTCAAAGGCCACCTGTACGTGCTCGAGGACTACAACCTGCGTATGGCCCGCTTCCTGATCCAGGGCGTGGACGTGTGGCTGAACAACCCGCGTCCGCCGGAAGAAGCCAGCGGAACCTCCGGCATGAAGGCTGCCCTCAACGGTGCGCTGAATGTCTCAACGCCCGACGGCTGGTGGATCGAGGGCTACAACGGTTCGAACGGTTGGGTGTTCGGTAGCGAACAAAGCAACGGCGATCACGCAGCGCAGGACGCCGAAGACGCCGTGGCCTTGTATCACACGCTTCAGGATCAGGTAGTTCCCACCTTCTTCGATCGTGACAAGGACGGCATCCCGCACGGTTGGGTGACAATGATGAAGGAGTCGATCATCTCGGTGGTCGGTGAGTTCTCAACGGCACGCATGGTGTCGGACTACGCCGAAAAGGTGTACCTGCCCCTCGTCAAATAGGACCAGTTGCCGGTCCGAAACACGCTTCGCCCCCCTCCCCTCGAAGACTTGGGACTCCCCCACCTCAGGCGAAGGGAGAACGCCTGCCGCTGTGCGGCAGGCGCCAGTTGCCCGGCAACTCGAGCCCGCATCCCACCGGTACGCAATTGCATTCCAAGGCATCACAGTCGATCCAGGGCATCCTTTACCCACGCCTCGAGCCTCCGGTGTTGCATCGGACTACCCCACTCGTCAACGGCTTGACCTCCCTGGTAGTGGGGCAGCAGATCCACGGCATCGACGAGATCCCAGAAAGGGTCGACAATCTCGTGGCCGATCTCGGTGAAGGCTTCGATAAGCGCGGCGGCGATTGCCGAGTTCCCGTTCAAGGTCTGGTCCAACCGGATGCGTGCGGCATCGATACCGTACGGCCCCATGCAACCGGAAAGCCAGTCAACGACTCCGGTGATCGTGTTGGCCCGGCTCAGAACGTTGGTGGCGTTGTAGTCACGGTGAATGAACCCCCAGTTTGCCTCCGAAGGCTCGGAGTCGACGACCTCGAGTACCTCCGTCCACAGCTGCCGGCTACTCCCCCAACTGGGAGCTCTGGTGTCGTAACCATCGGCGTACCGTTCGAAAGTCCAGGGAACGATCAGGTTTGCCGAGTGCATCCGGGAAGCGATCCGGGCGATTTCCTGAGCGTGACTCCCATCGATCCTGCTCACACCGGGCAGTCTGGCCATGAGTACGGCCGGGGTGCCGCAGTGAGATCCATCGCCATCGACGCCGATCAACTCCGGAGTCGGTATATCGATGGCGTTGACCACATCGAGTACTGCGGCTTCGTGAATCGCGCAATCCGGGTCCTCGTCGACGAAGGACTGCTTGTTGAAGAGCTTCAGTACGTAGTGGCGACCTGCAACCTCGAAAGTCGAGACTTCTGCTGTGGTGGCGCCGGGCAACAGTGTCGACGACCGCACGCCTTCTCCCAGCTGTTGGCGCAGCCAGTCGACCACGGGCTCAGGGTGATGGACCTCAGAGACGATCGAGGGCGTTCCTGATGCCACGTACCGCTTGACCGATCCGGTGCTCGTTCTCGACGAGAGCAAACCTGACGAACCCTTCGCCGGATTCACCGAATCCCACTCCAGGGCTTACGGCGACCTTGGCCCGCTTCAACAAGTCGATGGTGAAGTCGATCGATCCCATATCACGATAGGGATCAGGTATCGGCGCCCACACGAACATCGTTCCCTTGGGAGCTTCGATCTTCCATCCGGCCCGGTTGAGGCCATCGATGAGCACGTCTCGCCGCTTCGTGTAGATGCCGTTGACCTCTGTCACATATTCGTCGCCTTCATTGAGGGCAATGATCGAAGCGATCTGGATCGGCTGGAAGGTCCCGTAGTCGAGGTAGGACTTCAACTTGGCAAGGGCCGCCACCATCTCCGGGTTGCCGACTACGAATCCCACCCGCCAACCGGCCATCGAGTGGCCCTTCGTCATCGTGTAGAGCTCGACGCCCACGTCCTTGCCGCCGGGAACCTGCAGCAAGCTCGGAGGGCTGTAACCGTCGAACGACACGTCGGCGTATGCGAAATCGTTGACAACGAAGACCTCGTGTTCCTTGGCGAAGGCGACGAGTCGGACGAAGAACTCCTCGTCAACACACATCGTCGTCGGATTGTGGGGGAACGAGACGAGAATCACCCGTGGCCGCGGCCAGGAGTCGTGGAAGGTCCTCTCCATCCGCTCGAAGAAGTCCTCGTCGGCGGAAACCCGGACTTTGCGCACCTCTGCTCCGGCGAGAAGCGGCGCGTAGATGTGGATTGGATAACTCGGCTCGGGCACCAGCGCCACGTCTCCGGGTTGCACCAGGGCCCACATGAGGTGTGACAGGCCTTCTTTGGCGCCGATCGTGTTGATGACCTCGGTCTCTGGATCTAATTCGATTCCGAACCGGCGCTGGTAACGATCTGCAACGGCCTTCCGGAGGTTCGGAATGCCCCGTGACTGGGAGTAGCGGTGGTTGCGAGGGTTCTGGGCGGCTTCGGTCAGCTTCTCGACAACCACCGGATTGGTAGGAATGTCCGGATTGCCGAACCCCAGGTCGATGATGTCCTCACCCGCTTGCCGGGCTTCTCGCTTCAGCGCGTCGACCTTGGCGAAGACGTACGGCGGCAGGCTGTGTATACGGCGAAATTCCACGTTGGTCCTCCAGGTCGCAGCGTACCAACCTGTTCCGTTCTTGCGTCAATCTCGCCCGGTGTGCAGTGCTCGGCCTGGCGAGAGCGGTCCAATGGCGCCGCGGCAGTAGTACTCAGAACGGCTGGCAGGTGGGACACCACCATATGAGCCGGTTCGCCATTTCGGCGGACTGCACGGTTCCTCCGCAACGGCGGCACGCCTCGCCGGCCCGTTTGTAGACGTAGAGCCGCTCCAGGC
>CBDTUP010000089.1:0-8761 GCA_965363685.1 uncultured bacterium
GTGACCACCGTTGGGCCCCACAGAGACGAACCGGTGGTGATGCTGAATGAGAGGGACACTCGATCGAAGGCAAGCCAAGGGGAGCAGCGGACCATCATGCTGGCCATGCGACTGGCTTCCCATGAGGCGGTTGCCGAGGCCGTTGGAGAGCCGCCCATCTTGATTCTGGACGATGTGTTCTCAGAACTCGATCGCGCGCGTGCGGGGGCACTGGCCGGCGCTCTGCCGACTGCGCAAACGTTCATAACCACGGCCCGTTTCGAGGAAGTCCCGGTGGAAGGACATCGATGGACCGTGCAGCAGGGGAGTATTCGGTGAAGGACCTGCATTCGATGGGAGCACTCCTGCGAGCGGCGCTCGGGTCGATGGGTCTTGACAGGATTGAGCTATCACTCACCCTGATGGAGGAGTGGGACGAGATCGCCGGTTCCCCCTGGGCGGGCGCTTCGACGCCCCTCGTTGTGAAGGATGGAGAATTGATCGCGGAAGCGGGTTCGGGGGCGGCTGTTCGGTTTCTCAGATACGCCGTCGGTGACCTGTCGCGGCGATTGGACGAGCGGTTCGGTGAGGGTGTGATCAATAATGTCGTTGTCCGGCCGCCACCTGCGCGTTTTTCCCCATGAAATATGACGATTTGCGACATCAGAGAGCTTGGGATTTCGCCCTGAAGCGGCTATAATCACATCGTTGTAAATCGCGTTCCCAAGGGCCGTTTGACGGCCCCTGTTTGTTGAGAAGATCGAACGCCGAAGGAGTCCAGTGACTGCCCCAAATACGTCGTCCTACGACGCTGGCGATATCACCGTCCTCGAAGGACTTGAGGCGGTAAGACGTCGGCCCGGAATGTACATCGGATCGACCGGTCCGCGCGGCCTGCACCACCTGGTGTGGGAGGTCGTCGACAACGCCGTCGACGAGGCAATGGCCGGATTCTGCACGAGAATCGATGTCACCCTGCTGGCAGACGGGGGAGTGCGCGTCAAGGACAACGGACGGGGAATTCCTGTTGACTACCACAAGAAGACCAAGGTTTCTGCACTGACCACGGTGCTGACCACGCTGCACGCAGGCGGCAAGTTCGAACAAGGCGCTTACACGGTATCCGGAGGGTTACACGGAGTGGGCGTCTCGGTGGTCAACGCACTCTCGAGTCGCCTTTTGGCTGAGGTCGTTCGTGAGGGACACCTCTGGTCGCAGAGCTTCATCGAAGGTCGTCCACAAGGCAAAGTCGAGAAGGTTCGCCCGGCTCGCCGCACCGGAACCACGATTACTTTCTGGCCTTCCGAGAAGACTTTCTCGGAGACGACGGAGTTCCACTACGACACGATCGTTTCCCGGTTGCGCGAGATGGCCTTCCTCAACAAGGGCCTCGAGATCCGGCTATCGGACGAACGGGGTGAGGAGAAGAGAGAGAAGAACTTTCTCTACAAGGGTGGGTTGATCGACTTCGTCAAGCACCTAAACGCCAAGCGAGATCCGCTCCATGCGCACATCATCTACTTCGATCACGAGTCGGATGACTCTGAGCTCGAGATCGCCATGCAGTGGACGAGCTCCTACAACGAGACGGTCCTGAGCTTTGCCAACAACATCAACACCCACGAGGGCGGCACCCACGAGGAGGGATTCCGGAAGTCGCTGACGAAGGCGGTCAACGAGTTCGCTAGGTCGAAGAACCTCCTCAAGGAGAAGGATCCAAACCTGAGTGGTGAGGACATCCGAGAAGGGGTGACGGCAGTCATCTCCGTGAAGGTTCGCCAGCCACAGTTCGAAGGCCAGACCAAAACCAAGCTCGGTAACACCGAGATCCGATCCTATGTTGAGAAGACCCTCAATCAGATGCTGCCGGAATGGCTGGAACGCCACGCAGGCGAAGCACGCCGGATCGTCGACAAGTGCATCACCGCTTCAAAGGCCCGTGAGGCGGCCCGTAAGGCCCGTGAGCTGACCAGGCGCAAGTCTCTTCTCGAATCGACCAGCCTGCCTGGGAAACTGGTGGATTGTTCGTCTCGTGACCCTTCGGAGAGCGAACTGTTCATAGTGGAGGGAGACTCGGCTGCCGGCCCGGCGAAGGAAGGCCGGGATTCGGTTACGCAGGCGATTCTTCCTATTCGGGGAAAGATACTCAACGTTGAGAAGGCTCGCCTCGCGCGCGCCCTTCAGAACAATGAGGTGCAGGGAATCATCACGGCCTCCGGAACGGGGATAGGCGACGAGTTCGACGTTACCAAGGCTCGCTATCACAAGATCGTGATGCTGACGGACGCCGACGTCGACGGTGCCCATATCCGGACACTCTTGCTGACGCTTCTCTTCCGACACATGCGCGGGCTGATCGAGGCCGGTTTTGTGTATGTAGCGCAGCCGCCGCTGTACCGGGTCAAGGTGGGATCCAAAGTGACCTACCTCAAAGACGACGCGGCCTTCGAGGAGTTCCGACGTGATCATCCAAAGGTGAATCCGACCCGGTTCAAGGGTCTCGGCGAGATGAACGCCAACGAGTTGTGGGAGACAACGATGAATCCGGCAACGAGGACCCTCGTTCGGGTTGAACTCGACGACGCGGCCAGAGCCGAAGAGATCTTCTCCATCTTGATGGGCGACGACGTCGCCGAACGTAAGGCGTTTATCCAGCAGAACGCCAAAGACGTCCGTTTCCTGGATATCTGAGCAGAGGACCCCATGACCGACCGAGAACAACACGGGAACATTCGCGAGATTGACATCAACGACGAGATGGCGCAGTCGTTCGTTGATTACGCCATGTCCGTCATCGTCTCCCGCGCACTGCCAGACGTGCGCGATGGGCTGAAACCGGTTCAGCGCCGCATCGTCTTCGCGATGAACGAAGCGAATATGGGCGCCGGCTCACGCCACAAGAAGAGCGCCACGGTGGTCGGCGACACCATGGCCAAGTACCACCCGCATTCCAACGACGCCATCTACGACGCGCTTGTGCGCCTCGGACAGTCGTTCTCGCTACGGCACCCACTGGTCGATCCGCAGGGAAACTTCGGCACGATCGATGACCCCCCGGCAGCGATGAGATACACGGAGTGCCGGCTGGCGCCTATCTCAACGAAGCTCTTGGAGGGGATCGGCGAGAACACAGTTGACTTCGCCGAGAACTACGACGGTGAACACCAGGAGCCGACTGTGCTCCCTGCCCGGTTCCCGAACTTGCTGGTCAACGGCTCCCAGGGGATCGCGGTGGGAATGGCGACCAACATCCCGCCACACAACCTCAGCGAGGTCATAGACGCCTGCGTGCACTCGATCGACAACCCGGACGCTTCTATAGACGAACTGATGCAGTTCGTCAGAGGTCCGGACTTCCCGACTGGTGCCTACATCGTCGGCACCGCCGGTATCCGAGACGCCCTGTCCACAGGGCGCGGTTCGGTCAAGATGCGGGCTGTGACTGATGTGCAGGAGGTCCGCAAGGGCCGGAACGCGATCATCGTCACCGAGTTGCCGTATCAGGTCTCGAAGGACCGCGTGCTCGAGAAGATCGCTTCCCTCGTACAAGAGAAGCGCATCACCGGCATCTCAGATCTGCGGAACGACTCCTCGGCCCGGGTTGGTACCCGACTGGTCATCGAACTGAAGAAGGATGCCGTCCCCCAGGTCGTACTGAACCAACTCTTCAAGCTGACCCAACTGCAGGAGAACTTCGGCGTCAATACGGTTGCTTTGGTCGACGGTGTGCCGCGCACATTGAACCTCGCCGAACTCGTCGGCTACTACCTCGATCATCAGATGGAGGTCATCGAGCGGCGGACGATGTTCCGCCTCGAGAAAGCCAAAGCCCGTGCGCACATCCTCGAGGGGTTGATCATTGCGGTCGACAACATCGACGAGGTCGTGCGGATCATCAGAGGCTCATCCGACACACCGGAGGCTCGGGCAGCACTGATGGAGAGGTTCGGACTCAGCGAGATCCAGGCCAACGCAATCCTCGATATGCCCCTCCGCCGGCTGACGGCGTTGGAGACGGAGAAGCTCAGAGCAGAACTGGCCGAAATCCACGCCCTGATAGCCGAACTGGAAGCGATCCTGGCAGATCCTGCATTGCGTCGGTCGATCATCAAGGACGAGTTGCTCGAGATTCAAGAGAAATTCGGAGAGGCCCGTCGGTCACGGATCGTCCCCGACGAAGGTGACCTCTCGCTCGAGGACCTGATCGCCGATGACGAGTTGATCGTTACGGTCAGCAACGGCGGATATCTGAAGTCGGTGCTGGCCACCACCTACCGTATCCAGGGCCGTGGCGGAAGGGGAGTGAAAGCCGCGGAACTGCGTGAAGACGATGTGGTAGATCACATGGTGCACACGACTGCTCACGCCTACCTGTTGTTCTTCACCAACAAGGGCAAGGTGCATCGCGTGAAGGCCCACGCCATTCCGCGCCAGGCGCGGACGGCAAAGGGTGTGCTCGCCCAATCAGTCCTGCCGATCGAGCCGGATGAGCGGATCGAGGCGATTGTCGACACACGTGACTATGAAACGTCCCGGTTCCTAGTGATGGTGACCCGGAAGGGTGTGGTCAAGAAGACACTGTTCCGTGAGTACGACTCACGGCAGGCCAGCTTGATCGCCATAAAGCTACAGGAAGGCGACGAAGTGGTGGCCGTCCGGACGACTACCGGCGAAAACGACCTCCTGATCTTCACCGAACAGGGTATGGGCATCCGATTCAAGGAGTCAGAACTCCGCCCGATGGGTCGGGCAACCCAGGGTGTTCGAGGAATCAGACTTCGGGAGGGCGATCGAGTCGTCGCGGCGGCCTCGAGCGCTGATGGAGACCATGTTCTGATTTTGACCACCGGCGGTTACGGCAAGCGAACGGGCATGGAACAGTTCCGGGACCAGAAACGAGGTGGCCTGGGCGTGAAAGCGATCAAGCTGACCAGGGTGCGCGGAACGCTGGCGGGAGCCAGGGCAGTGTCGAAGGGTATGGAGATCTTCGTTATCGCTTCAAGTGGCGTAGCCATCCGGACCAGGACTGATGCGATCAGCCGCCAGAAGCGTGAAGCGAGTGGAGTGAAGGTCATCGATCTTCCGGCGGGCGTGACCGTGAGTGCATTCGCACCGGTGGACAATGAAGAGGAATAGGCCGGCGAGGGAACTCGTATAGCCCCGATAACGTTCAAGCGTTCGGTATCCACGGTTCAGTTCCTGGATGGCGGTACAATCTCGGCGTTCAGCAAGGAGTGCCATGACGTCGGTGAGACGGGTACGCAGAATCATCAGAAAGTTCGACCCCTGGACCGTTCTCAAGGTCTCGTTGGTTCTGTATGCCGTGATGGGCCTGGCCCTGGTGCTCGGCCTGGTAATCGTCTGGTCGGTTGTGAACGCGGTTGAGATTCCTCAGAAGATCGAGACGTTCTTCACAGAACTCGCCCTGTTTGACACAACCAACATCATTCCGGACAGCGAGCAGTTGTTGCGGACGGCCGTTTTCCTCTCGATTGGCTTCACCGTGTTCATGACCGGCATGACGACGCTGTCGGCAGTCATGTACAACCTGGTCTCGGACGTCGTCGGAGGCATCGAAGTCGTTGTGCTCGAGGAGCCCATGAACGTCCCGGCCGCGCCGCAGGTGCGGCCGCCGTCCGGCTGGCAGCCGAAGCAGACACCACCTCCAGGCAAACCGCCAAACGGGGTTGATGAGCCGACCCAGGAAGTGGCTAGGACGAGCCTCTGAACGAGGCGACGCCGAGACCGACGGCTCTGCACGCGGCCAAATAATCCGCTGCGTGCCTCTGAACCTCGAATCGTTCGTGCGGGGCGTCGCCGTCCAGAAGCATGAGCGCGGCCCCCGCCAGCGCCACGGCATCCAGGAATAGTGGGTCTTCGACGATTCCGCTCGTGGCAATGGAACCTCTCCCCTCGATTGTGCCCTCCGCCTGGATGCTGATCCCGCGCAGAGAGCCGTCGTAGGGAGCGTGCGAGAAGATCAGACCGCTCGGAGAATCGACGGGGGACGGTGCCGTCTCGCACCAAAGGGCTCCGATCGGGTCTGGGAATAGAGCCGACTGATCCCTACGTACCTTCCGCTGGTCGACGGTGACGGCGGCTTTGATTGATCTGACAGTATCGAAGTCCTCCATGAGGAGAATGGCCAGAGCGGCCGGAATCCCCGACGTACCGGCCGCAGCGGCAACGGTCCCCGTTTCACCGCTATCCCCGAAATCGATGAGTGGCTGACTGGTGATGACAGGTACCTGGAGTCGTATCGCCTCCAGTATGCGTTCGTCGCTCGAGTCGGCGTCGGTGAGGACCGCGTTCCAACCATCGAGAGAGTTGATGGTCTGAACCCGGGGGTCTCGAGAATGGGCGTCTGAACCGAATACCCCCAACGCCGTGAGGCGCCGATCGGCAAGGACGGCCCGACCTGCGCGCAGGCCGATGGGGCCGTGGGGGGCGAGCGCGAGCCTCAAGAGCCCGGATCGCTCGGAACCCAGGTCCCGATTGGAGTATCGGGCGAGGGGGGCCGACGAGTCTTGAGCAGAAGGGCGACGACCGCCACGATTATGCCGAGGGTAAGAAGCAGTTTTCGGGAGTTCACAGCCTGGAGTGTAGAACCGGCCGGTCAGGAAGCGGGGCGGAGACGGCGTCTCCGTCGGATCACTCTGATTTCTGCCTGGGTGTGACCTCCCCACACCCCGTAACGTGGATTCGCAGCGACGGCATAGTCGAGACACTCCTCTAGAACCGGACACCCGGCACAAATAGATAGTGCGGTCTGGAGAGCAGGTCCGCTTGGCCCGGCTTCCCCACCGGCAAAGAAGACCGCAGGGTCGTGTGATCGACAAGCTGCCAATTCGCGCCATCCGTGTTCTGAGTCTGAACCCATACTGTCAATACGGTGCCGGTCGGACCCATGGATTCACGCAAATAGGCCGCTCGACCCATTACCAGATCCCACCACTCTGCGTAGTATCTGGGGGCGAGTTGGTACCTGGGTTCGATTGGACCGAGGGGACCTTCCTGGGCATGGAGAGCACGTGGTTCCCCCAAGGACTCTTCCGGCGTGTTCGAAAAGCCCGGGCTCGGACACGAGCGTCCGGCATCCAACCCGGGCGCTCGTTGTCGGTGAGTCCCTTCGTGAAGCGCAAGCGCGCTGAGTGCCGATATCGCGGTTGTGGGGTATGCGTGAATCCCTCCGGACACGGAGGGATTCGCCTATGTCAGGGTGTAGTGGTAGCGGTGTCTCGAGAGGCAAGTCCCGCTTTCAGAAACAGCCAGGGAGCGCCGTATGCTCCCCACAACCCGACCAATGCATATCGCAGCAGTCGCAGCAGCAGCGCCGGTTCGGCGTCACCAAAGAGAGTGCGGAGTCCCAGCCACAATCCTCCGAGGATCAGACCACCAAGCAAGAATCGGGCAACCCGGGCAATGATTGATCCGGCGGCCGAGAAGTGTAGGAAGCGGCGCTCGAGGACAATGCCGAGCGAAAGCCCGAGAAAGGTGGCGGATGCCGTCACAACATCCTCAGAAGGGAAGGCGGCCATGACGAGTAGAGGAACAGCCGCAGCAAGGCCGAGTTGGGTGCGGAGGGTTTGCATGCAGAACCAGTGCTCGATCGGGCGACCGTAACTGCGCCACAACAACAGGATGAGCAATCCGAGCAGAACGCCGCCCAACACGTCGGTAGGGAAGTGGACGCCCAAATAGATTCGCGACAGGCCGACACCGGCCATCATGAAGACCGCCAGGAACCACATCCACCGTCGCCGCGTCTCGGAGGCGATGAAGCCCCAAATGACGACCGATGCCTGGGTGTGCCCACTAGGTAGGCCGTAGCCACCGGCATCGACGATCGGTTCGACTCGGCTGTCGTAGGAAAACGGCCGTGGTTGGGCTCCGATCTCCTTGGCGGTTGCGTTGATCAGGCTGGAGAACAGCGTGATGACCATCAGCCGCACTCCTAGGGATCTATCGATGCTCCAGTAGACGAGCGGAAGCAGGATGAGGAAGAACTCCTCGTCACCGAGGAAGGTGAAGAACTTGAAGACCCCGTCGAGGTCCGGGCTGAACTGCTGGAACCACAGAACTACGTCGATTCCCCAATCGAGCAAAGATTCCAAGGAAGCTCCCTTCGTATTGCGGGAGGGTACCCAGTCACGCCCGGCCTTGTGAGGAACCTGCAGATTTGGATCGGTCGATACTATCCACTTCATGAAGATCTACTTCGCTGCATCCATTCGCGGTGGGCGAGACGATGATGATCTTTACCGAGCGCTCATCGTCGAACTTGCCCGCTTCGGGACCGTCCTGACCGAGCACATCGCCCATCCAAACGACGTGGAGCGGGGCATGACGGACCGGGAGATCTACGAGCGCGATATGAAATGGCTACGCCAAGCGGAGGTCGTGGTGGCGGAGGTAACGACACCGAGCCTTGGCGTTGGCTATGAGTTGGCTAACGCTGAGGAACTTGGCAAGCCAGTCCTTTGCCTGTTTCGGAGAGCAAGCGGGCGCAGCCTATCGGCGATGATCGCCGGGGCAGAGGGGTTCGACGTAGTTGAGTATGAGAGCCTTGTGGAGGCCAAGGCGGCGATCGGGTCTTTCTTCGGTTCGTAGCCGGTCGCCACTCCTGTCCGACGCTTCGATCGCCGCCGTTGGGTCAGCTACCGGTGAGCCTTCGAGCATGTTCCTTGCCGTATGCGACAAAGGAGACATTGGCTTCCACGCTTCCCGGGCGTGAAGGGTCGTTCCAGGGGACAGGCCGGTCCGCTGGTGCTTGTGTGATCAG
>CBDTUP010000090.1:0-8642 GCA_965363685.1 uncultured bacterium
TGGAACCGAAGGTGTCACCCAGCAACCGGAACCGCTGTCGCCCAGCAACCGGAACCGCGTCCACAAAGTGGAACCCACCAACCGGAGCCACAATGTCCAGTATCAACCGAAGGAACACACAGGAACACATTGACAGGATGTTGACAGAGCCCTCTACTGGCGTCTCAGGAATCCACCCAGGACGCAAGAAAACCCCCGTTGACCAGGGGTGTTCTATGAGTGGAGGTGAGGGGATTTGAACCCCTGACTTCTTCCGTGCGAGGGAAGCGCTCTGCCGGGCTGAGCTACACCCCCAATAGGGGCACGCATGTTACCCCAGTTGGTTCTAGAGCCAAGCTGGTTACGAGTCGAGGTGACGCTGAAGATCAGCCCGCAACCGCTCCTGTACAACAGTCGTGGTCAGATCGGCTCTGCTTCGTTCGATGAGGGCTCTCGCCACATCGGTAGTCCGACGTAGTCCGCCCGTCATTCCGTCCGGGTAATCGAGCGCGGCCAGCAGATCTAGCACTTCGACCATCGCTGCAAGCGTTTCTTCGGCCCGGTCGATCTCTCCTTGTCGCAGAAGGTCGAGCAACCTCCGTCGCAGCTCGCCGACTGCCTCACCGAGACCATTCAGATACGGCGCGGCCGCAACACCTATCTCCGCTGGGAGCGGCAGTCGCCTCCCGGCGGACAACGCCGCGGTCAGCCTGGCTTCGGCATACTCCTTGGCTGCATCCGACACGAAGCCGGCGTGAAGCACATCGGGGTGATCTCTACAAGCCTCCCGGGCTTCCGCCAGCAGAGCGGAACCCTTCTCCATCAACTCTTCCGCACGGTCAACCTCGCCGCGGTGAAGAGCACGGATAGCGTTGGCGGAAGTCCTGATCAATGTGCGGCTGGTCTGGAGTGCCACCTCGCGGGCGGCGAACTTGCCATCCAGTTCGGCGCGGGCAGCTGATTCAACGCCATCGAGTCCTGGGACCGGCATGGAGTGGGCTAGCTAGAAGCGAGAACCCGAATCTCGGGTTCAGACTTCATCTCGCGGACCCCGTCGCTAACCGGGCGCACGGGGGTAACAGCCGCCAGCGCAGCTCGGCGATGCTTGAGTTGGACGAGCATCGCCAGGTACCAGGCGACAGCCCCGTCCACGACGATGTGAGCTATCAACATCTCGGGCGCCGACAGCCAGATGGCTATTGACAGTGTCGCAACGGCCGCGCCGAGAAGCAGGAACAGGGTCCGCCGCCGTCTGGCAAGCACCTGATTGCGGGCAATCTGCGCCGGGCCATTGGGGCGTTGGACCGTGGCAATCCGGGTGGTCCAACGAGTGAATTCTTGGGTTGTGGTCAGTGGCGCTTTCTTACGGGACCCGACTACCTCCGGAAGGAGGAACGCTCCCCACAAGGCCACTAACACAAGGCCTACGATGGCCCAAGGCATATGGTTCTTTTCTCCGCTCGGTCGGCGCGAACAGTAGCAATTTCACCTTGCAACTACAAGCGGTCCAGATGAGGCGCCGGGCGAATTGAGCTCAGTGATCCGTATCTTCAGACCGGAGCAGCTTCACGCCATGAACAAGCGCCGGGCCCACAACCGCCAACGACTCCTCTACTCCCCTGACCGAACCGGGAAGGTTGATGATCAACGTCTTGCCTGCGATTCCAGCTTCGGCACGCGACAACATGCCGTGCGGGTTCATGCCGAAGGTCGAACTTCGCATGGCTTCGACCAATCCCGGCGCAGGGCGTTCGATGACACGGCGCGTCGCTTCTGGCGTCAAATCCCGTGGAGCGAAACCCGTTCCGCCGGTTGTCACGACAAGTGGAATGCCGGACTCGACGGCCGAGCGGAGGAAGCCTTCAACCGGTTCAACTCCGTCCGGTACCAGTTCAACGGACGCAGAGAACCCCTGCTGTTCGAGAATCGCGGCCGCCGCCGGACCCGATTCGTCCACTCCGATCCCGGCGCTCACCCGGTCGCTGACAGTCAAGACCACAGCATTCATCTGTTCCACTCTCCGCTCTTTCCCCCGGACTTGTGCAGCAGCCTCACTCCCGCAACCTCTACGGCACGCTCGACGCCCTTGACCATGTCGTAGACGGTGAGGGCAGCAATCGAGGCGGCAACCATCGCTTCCATCTCGACCCCAGTTCGATCGACCGTCTCAGCGGTTGCCACGATCCGCGCACCGTTCTCGTCTGGATCGATTTCGACGGTCACGTGGGAAAGCCGCAGGGGGTGACACAGCGGGATCAGCTCAGAAGTCTTCTTAGCCGCCATGATCCCGGCCACCCGTGCCACCGCTACGGCGTCGCCTTTCGGGAGAGTGCCGTCGAACACCATATCTCTCGTTTGCGCCGACATGGCCACCCTGGCTTCGGCGACGGCCACCCGGCTGGTCTCGGCCTTCCGGCCAACATCGACCATCTGCGCCCTGCCCTCATCATCGAGATGAGTCAACTCATCCGACACCGAGCACCTCCTCAGCCGTGCGGGTTTCCGGCCATCGGAACATCTCCATCTCAATGTCACTGCCCGCCGGTAGATCTCCAGTACCGACCGGCACCACTCCAAACGCGTTTGCCCTCGCCAGAGCCGTCAGCTGATTCGATGCCTGTCCGCCGGCCGGTGCTGCCGTCCAGACACCACCCTCAATCGAGGCCACCATGCGAAGGAATACAGTCTTCGCCGGGTCGGTATGGACATCCTCTGCGAGCGATGCTCGCAATCTGGGTCTGAACACTCGGGTAGCTCCCATCATCTTCAGGAGGGCAGGGCGAGCGAACTGCTCGAAAGCAACGACAACCGACACCGGGTTGCCCGGGAGGCCGAAGAACAACTTGCCGTCGACACGGCCAAAGGCGAACGGCTTGGCTGGTTTGATAGCCACCTTCCAGACATCAACTTCGCCGGAACCTCCGAGTACGGCCTTCACCACGTCGTACTCCCCCATCGAGACGCCACCGGAGGTGCAAATGACATCGGCCTCAGCAGCTCCCCGGCGCAGCGCAGTGAGCACAGCTTCTGGATCATCCTCCACGATGCCGAGATCAATGGTCTCAACGCCGAGATCGGCCAGGAGCGCCAGTAACTGGGGACGATTCGAGTCGTGGATCTTGCCTGGTGTGAGGGGCGAATCGTGAGGGAGAATCTCATCTCCGGTTGAGAGCACGGCAACCACCGGGCGACGGTGAACCAGGGGCCGACCAACGCCGATCGACGTCAACACCCCCAGATGGTGAGGTGTCAAACGCGTCCCCTTCTCGAAGACTGTGGCGCCTGCGGCGAGATCACCACCGGCGAGCCGCACGTTTTCGCCGATCTCCACTGCCCTATTGATCGTGACCTGAGAGCCCTCCTGGGCGGAATCCTCGACCTTCAGCACAGCATCCGCGCCTTCGGGCAGCGGGGCACCGGTCATGATCTTGATTGCTGCCCCGGAAGACACAACCCCACCGGCAACATGACCGGCCGCGACGTCTTCGATGACACTCAAAGTTGCCGGAACCGGATGAGTGTCGGCTGCTTTGAGCGCGTATCCATCCATGGCCGAGTTCGTAAACGGCGGCACGTCGTGCGAAGCAACGACGTCGTCGGCCAAACACAAACCCGCCGCATGCTCAACGCCGACCTCAGTGGCGTCCATTGGGTCGACCGCGTCGAGCACATCGCTCTGGACATCGGCGAGCGGTCTCACTTCAGGTCCTCGAGTGATTTGAGGAAGGATACGAACTCGTCTCGGTATTCGGTGCGAGCGAGGCCGAGCACCACCGAGGCTTCCAACAACCCCAGTGGGGTCCCTATGTCGAGCAAGTCATGGTCGGTGACCACTCCGCGACAGCGCCCCCGGCTGGCGACGGAATCGATGGCATCGGTCAGCTGGATCTCTCCCCCGTGCCCGGGCTTCTGCGCGGCCAGTACCTCGAGGATCTCCGGTGTGAACAGGTAACGTCCCACCAGACCCAGGTTTGATGGAGCAGCGGCGACACCCGGCTTCTCAACCGCGCCCACCACATCGAGAACGGCCCCGGTCCGATCGCCACCCGGAACCGCTACCCCGTAGCGATCGAGCATGTGAGGGCCGACCTCGCGCAGTGAGATTGCCGACCCGTTTTCAGCGGCCGACGCCAGTCCCGGCAACACGTCACATCCTGGTCGGACGATATTGTCTGCCAGCAAACAGAAGAACGGACGGTCGGCTACAGCTTCCCGAGCCGTCAGGACCGCATGACCGAGGCCATGAGGTTCCTCTTGTACAACAATTCGAATCTCGAGGTCTTCGAGTCCGGGCAGAGGATTCCCATTGGTGAAGTGACGCTTGATGAGCGCTCCGACATCCAGGTCCACTACGAAGATGACCTCATCGACGCCGGCGCGAACTGCCTCCTCGGCCACATGTTGCACGGCCGGTCGATCCACCACCGGCAGCAGAGCTTTGGGGATTGCTCTGGTCGCCGGTCTCATCCGTGTGCCCAAACCCGCGGCCGGAACCACCGCCACACTCACTCCGGTCATGAAATCACTTTCCGTTCTCCCTGTCCCAGCAGCCGACTGATGTTCCCCTTGTGACGGAATGCCACAACGACCACAGATGCGGCCAGCCACAGAATCGCGGTGGTCTCAATTCCTTCAAAGAGAGCAGCCGGGATCGTAAGCAATATCACAGTCAAAGACCCGATCGATGCCACCCTGGTAGTGGCTACGAGGATGATCCAGATGACAATGAGCACCAGCGCGGCACGGGGGACGATCCACAACAACATACCTGCAAAGGTGGCTACTCCCTTTCCTCCTTTGAACTGATGGAACACCGGGTAGCAGTGGCCCAACACCGCAAGGAACCCTGCTGCGGCTGCTCCCCACATCTCGCCGGAGACCCAGAAACCCATGCCTGCGGCCACTACCCCCTTTAGAACGTCGCCCAGCAAAGTCATGGCGGCTGCGCCCTTGCCCATGGTCCGGAGAACGTTCGACGTTCCGGGGTTCCCGCTGCCGACGTCGTAGATGTCGACACCGCGCGCACGAGCCACCACGACGGCGAAATCGAGGCTGCCGATCAGGTAGGCGGCGAGAACTGCCACGACGAAGGCGAAACTCATCGGCAGAAGTCTAGGAGCGGGATCGGGCATGATGAGCATCGACCGGCCGCGGATGGCCGAATGCTTGATATCATGCCGTCCTCACAGTCCCCGAGGTCCGACGATGCCAACCTACGAATACGCGTGCAAAAAGTGTGGCGAGCGACTGGAAGTCATGCAGTCGTTCTCCGACAAAGCACTCAAGAAACACAAGTCGTGTGGTGGCGAGTTGCAGAAGGTTTTTCATCCGGCGGGATTGATCTTCAAAGGGTCCGGCTTCTACGTCACCGATTCACGTTCGTCGAGCGACAGTAGCGACGACTGACCGATGATCGGCGTATTCGGCGGAAGCGGGTTCTACGAACTCCTCGCAGATGCCCGACCGGTCGAGGTAGATACCCCGTTTGGGGCACCGGCATCTCCGGCAATGGTCGGTTCGATCGACGGTACCGAGGTCGCGTTCATGCCGCGCCACGGTGTCAATCATGAGTTTCCTCCTCACAGGATCCCCTACCGGGCAAACGTCTGGGCTATGAACGAGTTGGGAGTGACGAGGATCGTGGCGCCGACCGCGGTTGGCTCGATCTACCCGGACTATGCGCCGGGTGAGTTCGTTGTTCCGGACCAACTCGTCGACCGCACCTGGGGACGATCCGGTACCTTCTACGACGGTCCGCAGACGCATCACATCGCCTTTGCCGATCCCTACTGCCCGGACCTCAGACGACGCACCGCCGAAGCAGTGACAGCTGTGACCGGATCGGTCCATGAGGGAGGAACAACCGTCGTCGTGCAGGGACCGCGATTCTCCACAAGGGCCGAGAGCGCCTCCTACGCAGCAGCCGGATGGCACTTGCTCAACATGACGCAGCTTCCTGAGGCCGCTCTGGCCAGAGAACTTGGAATTTGCTACGCCAACATTGCGGTGGTCACCGACTACGACGTCGGAGTCCCCGGCGACGTCGCGCCGGTCACTCATGATGAGGTCCTCGAGAAGTTCGGCGAGGCGCTGGCAACCCTTCGACGGATCCTCACGGTGCTGGCGCCGGCGGTGGACGGAGACAGACGGTTGATGTGCGACTGCCGGGACGGAGTGCCGACATGACAGAAGCAACCGAACGGAGCCAGATCAGAAGACTCCCTGAGCGAGGTTCCTACGACCGCGAGATCATCGATCAGATCATCGACGAGGCGCTGATCTGCCACGTAGCGTTCGCGGATGCGGAGGGGCGACCGGTTGCGATACCGACCATCCATGCGCGTGTTGGTGACACGATCTACCTGCACGGTTCGCCGGCTAGTCGCATGCTGAGGACTATCCCCGGTCAACAAGTCTCCGTTGCCGTCACCCACCTCGACGGTCTCGTGCTGGCGAAGTCCCATATGCACCATTCCATGAACTATCGATCGGTTGTCTGTTTCGGGACTGCACGGAAGGTCTCCGACCCGGAGGAGAAGACGGCAGCCTTCCGTGCCATCGTCGAACACCTGATGAAGGGCCGCTGGGACGGGGCACGCCGGCCCAGCGAGAAGGAGTTTCGGGCAACCAGCGTCGTCGCAATCGAGATTGAGGAAGCTTCAGCGAAGACCAGGAGTGGCCCCCCGGGCGACGATGAGGACGACCTCGGTCTTCCATTCTGGGCCGGTGTAATCCCGCTACGACTGACGGCCGATGCTCCGGTGTCGAACGGGTCCGACCCCCTTCCCGAGCACATTGCCGGGTGGTCGCCCGGCGCTTGAGGGGCCGCGCTTCGGATCGACGACCCCCTTCCCTCAATTCCTTCTTCGCGGTACGTTCGATCCGTGTACTGGTTTCGTCGACCGCCCTACTTCAGATGGGCTTCCGCCGTCGCACTGGTCCTCTTCGCCCTGTGGATGGATCTCAAAGGTCCGCCGGTTGAGTTGCGCCCTTTCGCGATCGATGACATCGAGGTTGGGGCCAAGATCGACCAGTCGAGCGTCGAATACCGAGAGGTGCCGGAGGGGATACTGCCCGAGGTAGCAACCCTGAGCTACGCGGCGATCTCAATCACGGCTGGGGAGCCACTCACTGCGACCGCGACCACGGACCGCGCTCCCCTGCCGGACGGCTGGTGGGCGATCGAGATCACAACTCCCACCGGCGTGCTTCCCGGCACCGAACTGCGCTTGATCGTCGACGACGAGTCCGGCACCGATGTTCCAGCCCTGGTCCTCAGCGTCGGACCGCAGAGCGAATCGGATGCCTGGTCGGAGGACCTCTCCATGGTGGCTATTCCTGCGGAACAGGCGGCATCCGTCGCCTCCGCCAAATCTCACGGCACGCTGACAGTCCTCATCACTGCCTGGTAGGACATTCCTGTCAATCGCGCACGTCAATAATGGTGCGCGCGATTGACAGAAACATGAAGCGCTAGGCTCCGGGGCCGTGTTTGAAGCAATCTTGTGGGGGCTCGTCCAAGGGTTGACCGAGTTCCTGCCTATTTCGTCGAGCGGCCACCTGGTATTGGTGCCGGCGTTTCTCAGTGTTGATCAACCCGACCTGGCGACGTCTGCGGTTCTCCACCTGGGGACGCTGGCCGCCGTCGTCGCCTATTACCGGCGTGACCTGGTCAAACTCACCCGATTCAGGCGCGATCCGGACGCCCTCCGGGTGCTGGGATTGCTGGCCCTGGGCACCATCCCTGCCGTCATCGGGGTCCTCGTTGAAGATCAGATCGGGTCGCTGCAGGAGGATCCAACGGCCGTCGCCATCGCTCTTCTGTTCACCGGTGTGGTGCTGGTCATCTCTGGTTCGTTCATGGGCGGCAACCTGCCACTCGACCGTCTGCCACTCAAAGACGGCTTCCTCATAGGTATCGCCCAGGCGATCGCCCTCATTCCCGGTATCTCGCGCTCCGGCATGACAATCACAGCCGGCCTGAGCCGAGGCCTCGAACGATCAGAGGCCGCCCGGTTCTCTTTCTTGCTGGCGGTGCCGGCAATTGCCGGTGCTGGGGCGCAACAGAGTCTGCAACTGGCGGGCAACGGCGGAGTCGGCGGCGAGGTATGGCTGGCCACGGCAGTAGCGGCGGTCTCCGGATACTTCGCCATCGCAATGCTCCTGAGGGCTCTGAACCGCTTCGGTCTCCGCCCGTTTGCCCTCTACTGCTTCATCGTTGCCACAATCGCTCTGATCACACTCTGACCTCAAGGTCTCCACCCGGCATGCCGACATACGTTGGATAGGGCACCCAATGGCTGATGATTCAAACTCGCGCTCCGACGACTTCGCTCGTGATATCGAGCTCGTTGCGCGCGTCTCGCATGAGCTCAGATCACCTCTCACCGCGGTGATGGGGATGCTCGATGTCGTCCTCGATCCGGCACTTCCGCTCGACGAAGCCGAGAGCGCAGAGTTGCTCGATCTGGCCCGCCACGAGGCCGACCAGATGCAGCATCTAGTCGACAACCTATTGTCCTATGCGCGCCTACAAAGATCCTCGCTCGATCCGTCGGCAGAACCGGTGAGCCTCCGCAGCACTATCGAGCGAGCGCTGGCACGCCATGAGGAGGTACGCCGTCGTGCGTTCGTCTCCATTCCTTCAGAGGCGGGTGCGCTCG
>CBDTUP010000091.1:0-8631 GCA_965363685.1 uncultured bacterium
TTTGCCGCCGGTCTTGCTGGTTACAGATACCAGCCCTGTTGCCTCGGCAGCTTCGAAGCACTCTTGTGCTTGCTTCCTTGTGTCGAACGTCTTCGAAAGGCGCAAACGGGTACCGGTTCTCGGGTTAGTGCCCAAACTCACTTGTGCCTGCCAGCGTCCGCCTTCACGCTGAACGACTGTGCCTCTGGCTTTGTTTCTAGCCATTCGCCTTCCCCCTTCGGTGTGTCTTCGCGTTTGCGATGAGGATGTCTTTCGTCTTCGGGGTCAGGCTTCCGCCTGGTTTCTTTCCTTCTGCTTTCGTGAGGAAGTCCTCTTTGCGGAGGTCGCGGGTGAGGTTCCGTGCCCGCTTCTCAGATACACCGAGGAACTCGGCCACAGCGGCACCCGTGTTCTCGCCCGCTAGATAGGCCGACACATACTTCAGGGCCGTTTGGGCTTTCGTCAGGTCGGTCATTTTGTGGCGTGCCCCTTTCTTGCGGGGTGCCACCAGTTCCACGTCACCCATATCGAGGTTGCGGTCTCGCAACTCTTTGGGTGTCAGGCTGGTCAACCATTCGTGGGCTTCCTCACGCCAGTCCTCCCAACTCATCTTGATGACCCTCGACCGGGTCAACCCACCGGGTGGTACCTCGTCGAAGTCATCAGGGAAGTACGTCCAGTCCGGGTAGGCGGGATCATTAGACCTTTCACGGTTGAGTGCCCACCAGGTCGGCTCTATCAACAGGGAAGCGATGATGGGGCCTTCGCCGGGCCGTTTCAGAATCTTCGCTGTGACGGTCCAGTCATCACCTTCCTTGAGAGGCGGTTGTGGGATGGAGACCTCGTGGCGGCCTGCGTTGGTGTCGGCGTCCCAGGTGCCCATTGAGTGGCGGGGCGTCCACTCGGGGACTGGGTTGTATTGGATTCGTCGGTCGTCGTCGGGCATGTTTCTCCTTTCTTCATGTGCAGGATAACACATGAACGGGACACCCGTTGTGACAGTTACCCTGCTGCCATTCCGCTGCCAGCCGTGACCTGGGGTTTCTCCAACCGGCGGCGTCGCCGATGGGACAGGGGTCGAAATCCCCAATCAGATAGGGCGAAAACGAAAACAGCCAAGAACCCGAAATGCGGCCCGTTCGGCCGTACAATCCGCTGATGGATCAGATCGTTGTCACCGGGGGAGAGCGTCTCGATGGCACCGTTTCGGTGCTCGGGGCCAAGAATGCGGTGCTCAAGCAGATGGTGGCCATGCTGCTGGCGCCGGGCGTTCACCGACTTTCGAACGTGCCGGGCATCCTGGATGTCGAGTTGATGGGCAAGGTCTTGGATCACACCGGCGCACAGTGTGGGCTCGATGGGCACACCCTCGTTATTGAAGTCCCGGATGACCCCAAACCAGAGGCACCGCTGGAACTCGTGCGCCAGATGCGGGCCTCGATCATCGTTCTTGGCCCTCTCCTGGCCCGCTGCGGGAAGGCCAGCGTGGCGTTCCCGGGTGGAGATGATCTAGGCGCCCGGCCGATCGACATGCACCTCGCCGGTCTGCGAGCCCTCGGGGCGGAGTTCGAACTCGAGCACGGAACCGTTGTCGGCTCAGCTCCCGACGGTCTCGTCGGTGCAGAGATAGATCTCGAATTCCCGTCGGTTGGAGCAACCGAGAACATTCTCCTTGCCGCCGTGCTGGCTCGCGGCGAAACCGTAATCAACAACCCGGCCCGTGAACCGGAGATCCAGGACCTGGCGGCACAACTGAACGCCATGGGTGCCGGCGTCACCGGTGCCGGCACCTCGCGGATGACCATCAATGGAGTCACCGAACTCGAACCGGTGCACCATTCCGCGGTTCCGGATCGACTCGAAGCCGGGACCTATCTGGCGGCTGGTGCCATTACCAGAGGGCGGGTGAAGGTGGATGGCTGCGTGCCCGACCATTTGCGGATGGAGCTGAAGAAACTCACCGAGGCCGGGTGTGAGGTACGGCGGGGGGACGATTGGATCGAGATCCAAGGGCCAGATCGACCCGGAGCGGTTGACTTCGCCACCTTGCCATTCCCCGGTTTCGCGACGGATATGCAACCACAAATGGTGGCACTTCTCGCCTTCGGCGCCGGCACCTCCGTCGTCACAGAGAATCTCTACGACGCCCGATTTCGGTATCTGGGCGAATTGATGCGAATGGGCGCCGACGTGACTACCGAATGGCAACACGCGGTCATCCGGGGTTCCGAGCAACTCTCAGGCTGCCCTGTTCTCGCACCCGACATTCGCGCCGGCGCCGCGCTGGTGCTGGCAGGACTCCGGGCCGAGGGGTACACGACGGTTTCCGACGTCCATCACATCGATCGTGGTTACGAAGGATTTGTCGAACGATTGGCCGGTCTGGGTGCGGCTATCGAGCGGCGCGGTGCGTGACCTCGGCGCAGCCGCGCTTGTTCTGCTTCTCCTGCTCCCAGCGGTCCCGGCTGCATCTATGCAGGATCCAGCTGCGATCTATGAATCCGTTGAGATCATCCCGGCTGATGGCACAACGCTCATGTGGCGGGATCGGAGATATGCGGGAGAGTTGCGAGTGGGCAGCGCCTCCGATGGTTTGGTCCTCACCGAGATCGTCGAACCGGAGTCGTATCTACTGGGGATCCAGGAGGTTCCGTTCAGCTGGCCGATCGAATCGCTGCGGGCGCAGGCGGTGGCCGCCAGAACGTATCTTGCATGGACGCTCCGACGTGGAAGAGCCGGGGCAGGAGCGACCTACGGGTTCGATATCTGTGCTTCTGATCAGTGTCAGGTGTACGGCGGGCTCGATCAGGTTGAAGGTCCGGGTGGGGATGATTGGGCCGAAGCCGTGACGTCAACCAGTGGCGAGGTGCTACTCGCCGATGGCGTGCCCGCCCAAGCCCTCTACAGCAGTACGACCGGTGGTAGGACCCGCTCCGTTCAGGACGTTTTTGGGGGAACCGCATACTCATATCTACAGGCAGTGCCTAGTCCCGATGAAGAGTCGCCGTTCGTTGATTGGGAGGTTCGTTTCGATGTCTTTCAATTGCGGGAGATTCTGAAGGCAGCCGGAGTCCTGAACGGGAGTTTCCGCGACATCGAGGTCATCCAGACTCCCGATGGCACCGGACCTTGGCGGGTCGACGTCCTCGGAAGGACGAACGAGCAATTAACCACCTGGCAGTTTCGATCCGCCCTGAACCGCTGGGCTCCTCGGCTCTATCCCGACGAGTTCCCTGGGCCGCGTCCGGACGGTCGTTCGTATCCACAGACGATCCTGTCGCCTACTTTCACGATCGACTACGAGATCGTCTATCCCTCGGCGGAACCCGACGCTTTCTGGCTTGGCTTCGAGTGGGTGGTCCACGGAAACGGATGGGGGCATCTGGTGGGAATGAGTCAGTACGGGGCAAAGGCAATGGCCGACGCCGGTTCGAGCTACGACGAGATCCTCTCGCATTTCTACACCGGACTCGAGCCCACAGTTGCCGATGTGCTTCCGGCTGAAATCGAGGTCGGCCTTGGCTGGACCATCGATGAGATCGCCGTATCGGCAGATGGACCGTTCACCGTGATCGCCGACGGAGAAGTGGTTGCTTCCGACTCCCTCGGTTCATGGGTATTCGCGGACGACTCCGGTCGAATAGCAGCGTTGCCGCCCGAGGGCATCGGCCTACCACCCACCGTCGTACTCGACGCTCCGGAGGTCGGGCAGTCGGGACTGGCGGTGGCGTTGGCCGGTCGGTTGTCTTCACCCGCCGAGGTGAGAGTGGTCGTATTCCGTGGAGCTGAGGTCGTCGGCCAAACAGAGTGGCGGGTCCGTGATGCCGGAGACCTGGTAGCGGTGTGGGACGGTCTGCTGCGCGATCGGGTGGCGCCTGCTGGTACCTATCGCGTCATGATCCAGGCCCGTTCAGCAGAGGGAATGGACAAGGCGTTTGCGACGTTGATAATGATTCCGTGATAGTCCAGGTGCGTCCCTACACTGTGGCGCCCGAGGTGAGATTCAGATGACAGAAGACACACAACAGCTGACCCAGGATGAGTCCGGTGGGGTCGACGAGGAAGCCGTCGACTCGGTCGTGATCGACATGCCAACGCTCGAGGCAACACTCGAGTACATCCGGCCCGCACTCCAGGCTGATGGCGGGGATCTCGTGTTGCTCGGCGTCGAAGATGGCACGGTCAACCTCCAGATGGTCGGAGCTTGCGGCGGCTGTCCGCTGTCGACCATGACCCTCAAAGCCGGCATCGAACGGATCCTGATGGACCGTGTACCCGGCGTGGAAACCGTCAACGCCTTCTAACCGCCCGTCTGTGTGCAGAACTGCACGCAGAGGCGACGAATCTGGATACAACGCCTGATCGCTAACCTGCCTGCGATGGCATGGGCGAACGCAACCGACCTAATCGCTTCGGCGCTCGACGGTGATCGTCGCGCCCTAGCCCGGGTTATCACCCGGATCGAGGACGGCCACGAAACGGCTCCCGACTTGCTTGCAGCACTCTTCGCGCGCGGCGGCAACGCCTATGTGATCGGATTGACCGGCGCCCCGGGATCCGGGAAGAGCACCCTCACGGACCGGCTGATCAGTCGGATCCGGGCTGGGGGCGACGAGGTAGCGATCCTGGCGGTAGATCCATCCAGTCCGTTCACCGGTGGGGCCATACTCGGTGACCGCATCCGGATGCAGGACCACGCCGGTGATCCCGGTGTGTATATCAGATCGATGGGTAGTCGCGGTCATCTCGGTGGAATTGCAGCAGCGACCCCGCGGATCGTGAGCATCCTCGATGGAGCCGGATTCCCGTTCGTGATCGTGGAGACGGTCGGAGTAGGCCAGGCCGAAGTGGAGATAGTCGAGAACGCCGACACTACGGTTGTCGTCGTCAATCCGGGGTGGGGAGACAGCGTCCAGGCCAACAAGGCGGGACTCCTCGAGATCGGCGACGTCTTCGTCATCAACAAAGCCGATAGGCCCGGCCTCAGCGACACCGTTCGTGACCTGCGGCAAATGCTCGAATTAGGCAACAGCAGAACGTGGGAACCGCCGATTGTTCCCAGCATTGCCACGAAGGGAGACGGGGTAGACGACGTATGGCGGGCCATTGATGATCATCGGAAACACCAGGTCTCATCAGGTGAACTCGCCGCAACCCGGGCACACAGATTGGAACTCGAGTTTCGACGGGCGATGATCGATGAGATGACTACCCGCGCTGAGGCAAGGGCCGGTCGCAGTGCCCTGACGGAGTTGCTGAACGAAGTCTCACATCGGATGGTCGATCCATGGACGGCGGCGCGCCGCATCGTGAGCGAAATGTCGGAGGAGGGTCAACGTGGAGATGAATGAAGAAACGCGCACGGCTGTGGCGCTGAGCGGGCTAGCGCTCGAACTGCGTCGCCACTACTACCACAATCCCTATGAGCAGGCGCCGGAAGACCTGATCGATGCGGGCATTATCACGAACCTCGAATGGGACGAACGCGACTCTCTGTGGGTTGCATTCGACGTCACGATCACGCTCGAGGTACCGCCCGGCGGTACCCCAATCGGTGTGTACGCCGAAGAAGGTCCTGTGGTCACGATGTGGCGCGGGGTCGGAGAAAGCGGGGACAACTGGACGGCCGATTGGGATGTCGACTTGAGTCCCATCGAACAGCAGAAGTTCCTGCGGCGGATGGCAGAGTCGTGTTCGGCCGCCGCCGACGAAGTGCGTCGGATCACGGCGGATCGGCTGGCGTCATCCGCTTCCCTCGACGAGGACGACCGGCAGGAGACCTCCGACGTGGTCCGCGAATGGATGAGCGCCCTCTGAACCAGATCGGATCAATGAGCCGTTAGCCTGGGCGGCAGCCCAGCAACTAGGAGAGGTCATGGATCTGGTCGAGTACTCGGTTGAGAATGCGATTGCTCTGGTGCGTCTGAATCGTCCCCCGGTGAATGCCCTCTCTGCTGAGTTGTCCCAGGACTTGTTGGAGGCGTTCTCGATGGCGGCAGATCCGGCGGTGCGCGCGGTTGTCGTGACCGGTCAGCCCCATTTCGCGGCCGGTGCCGACATCAAAGGATTCCAACTCGCCTACGACGGAGCCGACGAAGGGGGAGGACTCGCCAGTGTCCTGGCGCAGGCAGTCCGAGCTCTGGAGCAACTCGCAAAACCCACCTTCGCTGCGGTCCACGGGTACGCGCTCGGAGGCGGATTGGAACTAGCGATGGGCGCAGATTTCCGCTACCTGTCGGACGATGCTTCGGTGGGTCAACCCGAGATCAAACTCGGCATCATCCCCGGCGCCGGAGGTACCCAGCGACTCCCACGGATCGTCGGGTTTCAGAAGGCCAAGGAATTGAACTTCACCGGTCGCCATATCGGCGCCGAGGAAGCTCACGCTATCGGACTCGCCGACAAAGTCTTTCCCGTCGATCACCTGCTGCCGGCCACACTCCAGGAGGCCGAGAAGCTCGCCGAGGGTCCAACCGTTGCCCTGGGGGCCGCTCGCCGGGCGATGAACGAGGGCTGGGGCAAACCGATCGACGAGGCGATGGCGGTTGAAGCTGCCGCGTTTCAGGATTGCTTCTGGACCGAAGATGCCAAAGAAGGCGTCTCCGCATTCATTGAGAAACGGAAACCCGACTTCCAGGGCCGGTAATCCCGTTCACTCGGTCGATTGCTCAGTAGAGGTTTCATCCTTCGAGTAGAAAATCAGGTTCGGAATCCTGAAACTCAAGGCGAACCCTGCCAGAACAAAGATGGCCGCGACCATCGCAGACCGTGATGCCGAGTCCGCAAATGACCGTTCGATGGCTGCAACGATCGGCTCCATGACTTCAGGCCCGAGGTCCATCGCCGGCATCTCTCCGAACTGCGGCAGCGCGCCGTCCCGTAATGCTGGTAGTAGCTGCCCGGCGGATGCGCTCACAGCTTCGGCAATCCCCTCGCGGCCCTGATCGGGGAGGAACGTGACACCTTCCAGTTCCTGAGCCGTGAGGTTGTTGAGGTTCACCGCCAGGAGTGTGCCGATCAGAGCGATGCCGAGGGCCGAACCAACCTGCCGGAATGTGCTCTGCATCCCAGATGCCTGACCGGAGTCCTCAGGGGGGACTTCGCCGAGAATCACGCTGGTGAGTTGCGCCGTCGCCAGTCCGACGCCGATGCCGTAGACGAACAGGATTGGAGCGAGTGTCCATCCTGCAACGTCCGGAGCGATGACGAGACTGATCGCGAAGACGGAAACGGCCTCGATGCCCATGCCCGTCGTCACGACCCGTCTGGGTCCATACCGATGAGCCAGAGCCGCCGCCGACGGTCCCCCGACGAAGGCCCCAGCAGCCAATGCTGCGAACAGCACTCCGGTCCGAAGGGCCGTATACCCGAGGACTGCCTGTAGAAACAGCGGGAGAATGAAGATCAAGCCCAGTTCTCCCAGGCTGAGAATGGCGGCAGTGATATTGCCGTTTCTGAAGCTGGCCAAGCGGAAGAGATCGAGTTTGAACAAGACGGGCTTCCCGGATCGGGAACGGCGCCGTTCAATGGCAACGAACAGCCCGATGCCCACCACCGCGATCGTCAGGGCGGGGGCAACAGGGGAGAGGCTCTCTAGAGGCCAGTTCCATGCTCCGATAGAGAACTCCCTGGTCGGAGTCCACCATCCGTAGCGGGCGCCTTCGATGAGAGCGAAGACCAGTCCGAGGAGACCGATCGAGATGGCGGCGATTCCTCCTGGATCCATACCCGTCTGCGCGGCATCGTCGCGGCTCTCCCGCACCCATGGGATCGAGCCGATCAGTACCGCGATTCCGATCGGGATGTTGATGTAGAACGCCCAACGCCATGAGAAGTCGGTTGTCAGCCAGCCCCCGACCAGGGGGCCGATAGCAGCCATACCGCCGATGACCGAACCCCACACCCCGAAGGCAATTGCGCGGTCCTTGCCGCGGAAAGTGGCGTTCACGGATGAGAGGGTCGAGGGGAGGATCATGGCCGCTCCCACTCCCTGAAGAGCCCGGGCCGCTATTAGTGCCGGTCCGGTAGGGGCCCGTCCGGCCAGCAGAGAGGAGAGCATGAAGGCGATGAGTCCAATATGGAACAGTCGCTTCCGCCCGTACTGATCTCCGAGCCGGCCCAATGTGATCAGCAGGGCTGCGAAGACCAGTGAGTAGATGGTGGTAATCCACTCGGCATCCACGAGTTCGATGTCGAGATCGCGGATGATCGAGGGGATGGCGACGTTGACGATCGTCGCGTCCATGATGATCAGAGCAACGCCGAGACTCAGCATCGCCAGCCCCAGCCATTGGCGCCTGTTGGCCGCCATCATTCCATCCCTTCAGGTATCGACGTCGTGTCGAAAAATGTCAGTCTAGCGATGGAGCCGAGGGGGAATTCCTGGTCTGAGCGGCGGTACACTGCCCCGGTTCGCGATTGGGGAAGGGTTGAGCGATGCGTTGGCGCAAGCTCGAGAGGAGTTCGAATGTGCAGGATCGCCGGGGCATGCCGCGACGGGGTGCTGCCATTGGCGGTGGCGGGGTCAAGGAATTGGCCGAGTAGGTCGGGGAGGAAGGCGCGCCCTAGTGTGTCGACGAGACCGACGGTGAGTGCGCCGAGGAGTGCGCCCCGGATCGAGCCGATGCCGCCGATGACGATGCAGACGAAGCT
>CBDTUP010000092.1:0-8605 GCA_965363685.1 uncultured bacterium
GGCGGGGCCGTATACGGGCTTTTGTTCGTTGTCGCCCTGCCGGTTCTGAACACCAGGCAGATCGAGAAGGCGCGCAACGAGGCAGAAGCGCTCTCAGAAGATCAGTCCTGATCGGGCGTGTCTCCGGGTTCAGCGCGACTTCGCCGTGGATAATCGGCGAGGGCCCACCAGGCGAGCAGCGACAGCGCCCCAGCGCCGAGAGCGAGTGCAGCCCAACCCCAGCGTTCTGTTGCCGCGTCCAGGGTCAGTTCCGCATCTGGCTCTTCCACGTTCCCGGGATCTTCGAGCAAGACGTCGACGGCCACTCCCAGATCGGTGAGCGAAACCGCCGTTGATTGCTCGGAGGCGCCCCCAGCCCCGATAGCTTCGAAGACGACCAGGAGATCCGCTCGCTCAACGACCAGGGTTCCATCGAAGGAGTCTCCACTAGGAGTCAGGGTGGTGGTGATCTGGTCGTCGCCTGGGTCAATCAGGTGGGCGACAACGCTGGCCGGATTGCCACCCACCTCCACCGAAAGGCTCACCTCCATCTCACCGGAAGACACCGCGGTCGCTTCGGCCGAGGCGGCACCAAAAACTCCTCCCAACTCAATCACCAGCATCACGACGGAAATCAGATAGACCATGTGACACCGACTGTATCGGACTGTCCGGCACAATCGCGTAGCCTGGCTATGTGACCGACGCCGACACCACAATCCGAGTGCTGCTGGGAGACCTGACCCGACAGAAGGTAGATGCCATCGTCAACGCCGCCAACGAGCATCTTCAGCACGGAGGCGGAGTCGCGGCCGCCATCTCCCAAACCGGCGGGCCCTCCATTCAGCTCGAGTCAGATGCCTGGGTGCAGAGCAATGGGCCGCTCGAGTCCGGCATCGCTGCCGTCACCACCGCCGGTGCCCTACCGGCCGGCATCGTCGTCCACGTCGCCGGACCGCGCTACCGACCCGATCAGGACAACCCCGGACTCTTGGGTGCTGCTGTCGAAGCAGCGTTGTCGGCGGCGGCCGCGGCGGGAGCGCGGTCGGTGGCTCTTCCGGCCATCTCAGCCGGGATCTTCGGATACCCGCTCCAAGAGGCAACCAGGGTGATCGGCACCCGGTGCCGGGAGTGGGTTCGGGACAACCCGGGAGTTCTGAACGAGATCCGACTGGTAGGACTCGACGAAAGCACCGTGGCAGGATTCGTGGAAGGCCTGTCATGACCGAGAAGCGGATCGCACGTGTATGGAGACGCGCTTCTGACAAGTGGGATCGCAGCCGCGTTCCGCCCGCTTTTGACGAGGGGACCCGCTGGGAGCGCGTGGAACAAGCGGGCCGGCACATCGGTGCCCGACGGAGAACGATCTCCCACCTCGAAGCTGGCCTCCGGATCGACGAAGTATTTGCCCTCGCCGAAGGTGAGTTTGTCGCCTTCTGGTCGACGAGCATGCATCTGACCGCACCTCCCAAACCAACCTGGACGGCATATTCATTCGCCGTCGGAGAGGACGAGCAAGTCACTTTCGAACGACAAGTTGAATCGACTGTTCCCCGTTTCGGCATCTATCCCACCGTGGCACAGGTGCCGTTCGAGGCCGGGCATCTCAATGCCGTCAGCCTTTTGGACGACCGATCCGGAGAGGCCCAGGAAGATTGTCACCTCGTGTCGGTCGGCTGGGATGATGATGTCAACGGTCAATGGTGGAGGATCGATCAATATCACGACGGTGATCGGATGGCCGCCTATTGGCTCGACGCCCAACACCGGCTCATGAGATCCGATTGGGATGGCGCCACCCTCGAGTACATCGAATCTCAGGGCGAAGCCCTCGGCGAACTCGCACCAGTTCTATCGAAAGTGTTCGAAGGCCCGCAGGCCGATCCAAGTGAGGAAACGCCGGCCGATAGCTGACAGGAAATCTCGGTGTAGCTGCTCCGCTACGCTATCGCCTGCGCGGAAGGACATCGATGCCGAGAACTCTTTTTGACAAGGTATGGGACGATCACGTCGCCCACTCTGCCCCTGGGGAACCGGCCCTCCTCTATATCGACCTCCATCTCGTGCATGAGGTCACCTCGCCGCAAGCCTTCGACGGGTTGCGACTCGCCGGACGCTCGGTCCGCCGACCGGACCTGACTCTGGCCACGATCGACCACGGAGTGCCGACGACCGGGCGTGAGTTCGGTATCAAGGATCCGCTATCGAAACAGCAAATCGATGCTCTGATCCGCAACTGCGACGAGTTCGGAGTGACTCTCTACGGACTCGACGATCCCCGCCAGGGCATCGTCCACGTGATCGGGCCCGAACAAGGCATCACTCAACCGGGCATGACCATTGTGTGCGGTGATTCACACACTGCCACCCACGGAGCATTCGGCGCTCTGGCCTTCGGAATCGGCACATCCGAAGTCGAACACGTGCTGGCCACCCAGACACTCCCTCAAGTCAAACCAAAGTCGATGTCCGTGACGGTCGAAGGCGAGCTGCCGGTTGGGGTCACCGCGAAGGACATCATCCTCGCCATCATCGCCCGGATTGGGACCGCCGGCGCAACCGGACATGTCATCGAGTATCGGGGTTCAACCATCGAGTCGCTCTCGATGGAGGGCCGAATGACGATATGCAATATGTCGATCGAGGCAGGCGCCAGGGCCGGAATGATCGCTCCCGATGAGACCACCTTCCGCTACCTGAAAGGCCGTCCCAAGGCTCCCGACGACTGGGATGCGGCGCTGGAGTATTGGGGCGGGTTGCATTCCGACACCGACGCCGATTTCGACACAGAGATTCATATCGACGCAACGGAGTTGGAGCCCTACGTGTCGTGGGGAACCAATCCGGGACAGACACTCCCGGTAACCTCCAGCCTTCCCTCACCGGACGACTTCGAGCAAGCCATCGACCGTGATTCCGCCAAGCGGGCCCTCGAATACATGGGTCTCGAGGCCGGCACAGCCATCACGGCCATCAACATCAACAAAGTCTTTGTTGGCTCATGCACGAACGGCCGGATCGAAGACCTGCGGGCCGCGGCAAAGATCGTAGAAGGCCACGAGGTATCCGCATCCGTATCTGCCATCGTCGTCCCCGGGTCCGGCCTGGTGAAACTGCAGGCCGAATCGGAAGGGTTGGACAAGATCTTCATCGAGGCTGGATTTGAGTGGCGTGACGCCGGATGCTCCATGTGTCTGGGAATGAATCCGGACATCCTCGACCCGTACGATCGCTGCGCTTCGACATCGAACCGGAACTTCGAGGGCCGCCAGGGCAAAGACGGACGTACCCATCTGGTGAGTCCGGAGATGGCTGCCGCGGCGGCAATTGCCGGTCATTTTGTCGATGTGCGGGATTGGGAGGCGTGACATGAAGGCGGTTCAGAACGTAATCGGAACCATGGCTCCACTTCCTCGAGCGAATGTCGACACCGACCAGATCATGCCCAAGCAGTTCCTCAAGCGCACCGAGCGCACCGGATACGGCGAGTTTCTGTTCTGGGACTGGCGCCGCTCCCCTGACGGCAATCTCGATCCCGACTTCGTCTTGAACAAGCCCGAGTATGCGCAGGCCTCGGTACTCGTTGCAGGTCCCAACTTCGGATCGGGATCCTCACGGGAGCACGCCCCCTGGGGGCTCCAAGACTGGGGTTTCGAAGCCGTCATCGCTCCCTCATTTGCCGAGATATTCTTCACCAACTGCACCAAGGTCGGTTTGCTGCCGGTGGTGCTGTCGGAGAAAGAGGTGCAGTATCTCCTGGATCTGGCTGCCGATGACCCTGCTGCGCGAGTCTCAATCGACCTCATGGACCTGGTGGTCGAAGCGCCCGGGCTGACAACCGACTTCGAACTCGATCCGTTTATCCGGCACCGATTGCTGCAGGGCCTCGACGACATCAGCATCACACTGCGGCACTCGGCCGAAATCGATGCATTTGAGTCGGTCCGCCCCACCCACAAACCGGTCGCTTCCTAGATTCCGAGCTGAATCGATTAGCCGCAACGCGGCCATGCCGACAGGCACCACGATCAATCATGTGTGCGGAATACGGTCGGGTTTTCCCTGGCGCCGATCGGCCCGCGCACATATGAGGCCCCGGTACCCCCTGCCGGAGCCTCAATTGTGGTCGATGCCAGAAACGCTTTCAGCGATCGGCGAGGTGGTCACGCATCACGCCCGGCAAGATGTCCGGACGGTCGGTAATCAGGGCATCGACGCCCAGGTCGAGCAGTCGTCGCATCTCTTCCGGCTCATTGATCGTCCACACATGTACCTGTTTGCCGACGGCATGGGCAGCACGCACAAAGCGGTCATCCACGACCGTGGTATTCCCGTATGAAGGCGGCACCTGTAGAGCGTCTGCCCGAATGTTCAATGGTCGTCCAACCCGGGCCGAGGCCCACAACGCCCGTGTCTCCCAGGGGCCCGACGATGTGGCAACACCCTGTCCCGCCAGCTTGCGGAATCGGGCGATGCGACGATCCTTGAACGAGCCGATGATGACTCGATCGCGAATACCCAACCGGTCGATGGCGGCAACCAGGAGTTCCTCGATACCCGCCTGCTTCAGATCGAGCGTGAACATGGCGTGCGGGAAGGTCACAACGCACTCCTCGAGGGTCGGAACCCTGACACCCTTCGCCCGAAATGGGAAACCCCTCAGCGGGTCATGCCGGAACCCGGCGTCCACCCGTTGGAGTTCAGCAAGGGTCCGGTAAATCACCGGGCCCGTTGCATCGGTTGTTCGGTCCAGGTTGTCATCGTGGAAACAAACGAGGACGCCGTCGGCGGTGGCATGAAGATCAGTCTCGAGGTAGCGGAACCCGAGGTCGACTGCGCCTTGAAACGCTTCCATCGTGTTCTCGGGCCACAAGACCCGGCTACCGCGATGCGCCATCGCGATCGGATGCTCATGGGAGAAAAAGGGTTTCACGGAGCGAAGACTAAAGCCCTCCGACGGCGGAGAAAAGCCGCCGGTCAACCGACGACCACCCGCCCATCTTTCACGACCTTCCATGTGAACGTGCGATCCGGACGGTAGGCCAGGTCCGCATGGGTATCGGTGTCCAGGACGTGGATGTCGGCTATTGCCCCCACACGGAGCCAACCCTTGTCCGGCTCCTCGACAGCCAAGGCACCGCCGCGAGTCGCCGACCAGATGGATTCCTCCACGGTCAATCCCATCTCGACTGCACCCAGTGCCACGACGAACTGCATCGACTCAACGAACGAGGTACCCGGGTTGCAATCGGTCGCGAGAGCGACCGTGACTCCCGCGTCCCGTAGGAGGGTCGCAGGAGCCTGAGGAGATCGCGTTGAAAGAGAGGCGGCCGGCAACAGAACCGCTATAACGCCCCCGTCGGCCAGTAGGTCTGCCTGCCTGCTCGAGACGTGTTCCAGATGGTCGGCGGTAACTGCCCCTACCTCGACCGCCAATTCGATCCCACCGGTATCACCCAACTGATTGGCGTGAAGTCGCGGGCGCAGTCCGTGCCGCCGGCCCGCCGCAAGTACCCGACGGGCTTCATCGACCGAAAAAACACCGGCATCGCAAAAGACATCGCAGTACTCGGCGACACCAGCAACAGCCGGAAGCATCTCCTCTTCGAGCAGCCACAGATAGGCGTCCCGATCCGATCGGTACTCGCTCGGAACTGTGTGTGCCCCTAGGAAGGTGGAAACGACGTCGATCGGAAGGCGCCTACCGATCTCAGCAGCCACCTCGAGCATCTGCCGCTCAGTGAGGGTCTCGAGGCCGTAGCCGGACTTGATCTCGACTGTGGTCGTACCAAGTGAAAGCATCCGATCGGCACGCTCAAGCGATACCTCCAGCAGTCGATCCGGCCCGGCGGCCCGGGTGGCTTCGACCGTCGACTGTATACCCCCGCCGGCCGCCATGATCGACTCGTAACTCTCCCCTCGCATCCGGCGATCGAACTCGTCGGCTCGCCGTCCATCGAAGACGAGGTGCGTGTGAGCATCGACAAATCCCGGCAGAATCGCTCGGCCTCCGCAATCGAGAGTCACCAGATCCCGATATCTCGAGGGAAGCCCCTTTTGCTCGCCGATCCAGGTGATACGACCGCTGCGGATCGCGATTGCCCCGTTGCTGATAGCCCCGTCGACGCGTGGGTCGTTGGTGATGATCGACCCGATCCCCGTCAAGAGCAGATCACCGGATGTCTGCTCGAACGCTTGCTCGCCGGTGATGGCGACGGCCAGTTGGGCGCACTCATCGCAAATGGTCACGCCCCGCGGACCGGCGAGCAGGTGACCAACCTGATCCTCCGGCTTGCTACAGAAGCTGCAAACCCGACGTGCCAATGCCTATCCCTCGAGCATGGGAATCGCCACGCCCCGCTCGGCGGCAACGTCCCTGGCTCTCTGATAACCGGCGTCCACGTGCCGCATCACCCCGGTGCCGGGGTCGTTGGTGAGAACCCGGCTCAGACGGAGAGCACCATTATCGGTACCATCGGCCACCACCTGTGCGCCTGCGTGAATCGATTTCCCGATTCCCACGCCGCCGCCATGATGAACGGCAACCCAGGCGGCACCGGATGCTGTGTTGAGCAGAGCGTTGAGGATCGGCCAGTCGGCTACGGCATCCGAGCCGTCCGCCATCGCTTCGGTCTCTCGATACGGAGAAGCAACCGAACCGGAGTCGAGGTGATCGCGGCCGATCACGATCGGTGCACTGACCTTGCCGGAGCGGACCAGTTCGTTGAAGGCCAGCCCCGCCTTATCTCTCTCGCCATATCCAAGCCAGCAGATCCGTGCGGGCAGGCCCTGGAAGTGCACTCGCTCGGCAGCCATCTCGAGCCAGCGATGCAGGCCGCGATTGTCGGGGAAGAGGTCGAGGAGCGCCCGATCGGTGGCGGCGATGTCGGCAGGGTCTCCCGACAACGCAATCCACCGGAAGGGCCCCATACCCTCGCAGAACAGATCGCGGATGTAGGCGGGGACGAATCCGGGGTAGGCAAAGGCGTCGGCGTAACCGCCATCCTTCGCCTCTCCTCTTAGATTGTTCCCGTAGTCGAAGACCTCGGATCCCTTGCCGATGAATCCAACCATGGCTTCACAGTGCACGGCCATGGACTCCCGGGCTTCTGCCACGTAACGCTGGGAATCCTCCTGCCGCAGTTTGGCGGCAGCTTCCACGTCGTATCCGCGCGGCACGTAGCCATTCAGCGGATCATGAGCGGAGGTCTGATCCGTCACGATGTCGAAGTGGACATCACGACGAAGCAACTCCGGGAAGATGGTTGCGGCATTACCTTCGACGCCGACCGAAAGGCCCCTGCCCTGCTGCCTGGCCGACTCGCACAGCGCTAGTGCCTCATCCAAGGACCCGGCAAACACGTCGAGATAACCCGTCTCCAACCGGCGTTGGATTCGAACCGGGTCCACTTCCACGCACAACGCGACACCGTCGTTCATGGTGATAGCGAGAGGCTGCGCGCCACCCATACCGCCGAGCCCGGCCGTCAAAGTCAACGTGCCCTTCAAGGTGCCCGAGAATCGTTGTTCCGCGATTGCGAGAAATGTCTGATATGTACCCTGCAAGATGCCCTGGGTCCCGATGTAGATCCACGATCCGGCCGTCATCTGGCCGTACATCATCAGACCGGCCGCCTCGAGGTCCCAGAAGCTCTCCCAATTGGCCCAATCGGGGACCAGCAGACTGTTGGCAATCAAGACACGCGGAGCCATCTCATGGGTCTGGAAGACTCCAACCGGCTTGCCCGACTGGACGAGCATCGTCTCGTCGTTTTCGAGGCCTCGCAGTGTCCGAACGATTGCATCGAACGCGTCCCAATTCCTGGCCGCTTTCCCCCTGCCGCCGTAAACGACGAGCTCATCCGGATTCTCCGCTACCTCCGGATCCAGGTTGTTCATCAGCGAGCGCAGTGCCGCCTCCTGGAGCCACCCCTTGGTGGAGAGTTCGTTGCCGCGCGGTGCAGTGACTGGTCGAGGTCCACTCATGTCTGCCTTCCTTTGCTGCGACCAACGCTAGTTCGTCACCAGGCTGGCCGTAGCCGGTCTAGATCGTGCTGATCCACCCGTGTGGATCCGGCGTGGCACCAGTCTGCAACGCCGTCAATGCGGCACGGAGTCGAAGAGTGTTCGGTCCAACTTGACCGCTCCCGACTTTGTATTCCACCCCGTCGTGGAGGATCGTGCCGACCCCGGCCAAGAGGGCAGCAGTGCCGGAGAGGGCAGCTTCACCTGCAGAGGCGAACTCCAGCATCTCGTCGATCGTGAAGTCCGCCTCGACAACGTCGTACCCAAGATCGCGGGCAATGACGAGCACTGAATCCCTGGTCACGCCCGGCAGGAAGGAGGGGTCGAGGGGTTTGGTGAGCACGCGCTGATCATCGAGCAAGATGAAGTTGGCGGCTCCAGTTTCCTGTACGTCCCCGCCGGGAGCAAACAGCACCTGATCAGCCGAGTGGGTGTGCTTGGCCTCCATGATGAGACCCAAGGCGGCTGCGTAGTTCGCTCCGGTTTTGGCCATGCCGAAGCTCGGAGTCGATCGTGGGCGGTGTTGCTCCACGACCACCTTCAGTGGGCGAATCCCACCGGAGAAGTAGTCGCCGACCGGTGACGCCAAGACGTAGAGCAA
>CBDTUP010000093.1:0-8599 GCA_965363685.1 uncultured bacterium
GGTCAGAACTTTCTCGGGGTTTTCCGCGTTGTGGGGAACCTTCGGTTCCCGCTATCAGCTCTCAGCTATCAGCTCTCAGCTCTCAGCCATCAGCCACACAGCAGTCGGGCAGAACCTGCCGGCGAGGCGTCAATCGCGTACCATTCACCTATGCCTTACCCAGAACGTCTGCTCAGTCCCGGCGAAATTGTAGAACTCGAGTTCCGGCCCCATTGGCAGCGGAACATCTATGCGACCCTCGTGACCATCGTGGCGATCGCCGCCGTGGTAGCCGTCATCTCTCTGCTCGACGAACTGGCGATGTGGATTGCTCTCGGGGTCGTCATTGTGGTGTGGATCGTTGTCGCTATCCCTCGTTATCTCGATTGGTGGTTCACCCGCTACGTGGTGACGAATGAACGCCTAATCGTTCGTTCGGGCGTTCTGGCCAGGAAAGGCAAGGAGATTCCACTCGAAGTCATCAACGACGTGGCCTTTTCTCAGTCGATCCTGGAGCGCATGGTGCATTCCGGGGATCTGCTGATCGAGTCCGCCGGTGAACAGGGCCAGAGTCGGTTTACCGACGTGCCGCGACCGGAAGAGGTTCAAGCGCAGATCTACCAACTGCGAGAGAAACGGACCGTCGCCCTCGAGGGAGGCGGTGGTGGAGGAGCGGCCGGTCAGCTGGAGGCCCTTGCCAGACTGCATCGCGATGGTGTACTGACAGACGAGGAGTTTGCTGCCAAAAAGAAGAAACTGCTCGACGAAATCTGATAGGCGGTCGAACTCAGATGGCTTCGCGCTTTGAGTGAGCGAATCCTCTCGTAATAACACTTTAGGTGGGTGCTTTGCGATAGAATGATGACCACAGGCGGTTCCGTTGGGAAGGACCCGGTAGCAGCGAGTTGCTCGTGCTAGCGATCTGGGGCTTGTATTATTGAGGCACGAGGTCATCGGGAGGGTGAGATGTTCGAGGCGGTTGAGTTCATCGAAGTCGAAGAGAAGTCTGGCCGCCCCAATCCAACCCCCGAAGAGCGATTGATCGGCACGTATCCGGTAGAGGCCGACGCTGTCGCCGCCGGCAGGGCCGCCAAGGCGTCATTTCACTCTGCTGGCCGAACCGAGTACGCATGGTGGTTGGTACGCAACCAAGGTGCGCAGCTGGCCAATTGGATCGCTGACTCCTCCAACGATCAGGAGTTCGTACTGGATCTTCGGACCGGCCAACTGGTCGAGATCGAATAACAGCCTCTTCCCTCAGCCCATGTCGTGTGTCTGCCGTCACGACCGGGTAAGGTCCCTCGGACCGATGAGAGGAAGACAGTGACCGACATCCACGGCGTTTTCGCCTGGATCGCTATCGGGCTAACCGGCGCCACAGGTGTTTGGGGACTCGTACTCGCAGCCCGCCGGCGCCAACCTGATCGACCGTTTGTGATCGCGGCGGTCTTCGCCATCGCCGTCATGCTTGCCCAGGGTGGAATTGGGTTGATCTTGTACGCCGGTGACGGGGACCCGGGTTCGGGACATCTTTTCTACGGAATGGTGATAGCCGCGGCCGTCGCCTTCGGGTACATCTATCGCTCCCAGCTCGAAAGGCGGGCTGCACTTGCCTGGGGTCTATTCCTCCTCTTCCTGATGGGAGCAGGTTTTCGAGCGATCGCGAACATCGGTGCCGAGCTGGGCGGATAAGGAGAGTCATGCTGCTCGAGGGAAAGAAACTGGTAATCACAGGCGTGGTGACGGACGATTCGATCGCCTGGCACGTTGCCAGGGTCGCCCTCGAACAGGGTGCCGACGTTGTTCTTACCGGCTTTGGGCGCGGCATTCGACTTACCCAACGCGCCGCCAAGCGCCTGCCTGCCGAGGTCGACGTCCTAGAGCTCGATATCAACGATCAGACCCACATGGAGGCGCTCGCCGCAGATTTGCATGCACGCTGGGGGAAGGTCGACGGAGCCCTGCATGCGATTGCCTTCGCTCCTCAGGATGCGCTCGGCGGCAACTTCCTCAACACGCCGGTGGAGAGTGCTTCCATAGCGTTTCAGACCTCGGCGTTCTCCTACAAGACGCTGGCGGTTGGGTTGCTTCCCCTGATGCGGGCGGCCGGGGGCGGCTCGCTCGTGACGCTCGACTTCGACAACTCACAGGCCTGGCCGATCTACGACTGGATGGGGGTAGCCAAAGCGGCGTTGCAGGCGGTCACCCGCTACCTGGCTCGCGATCTCGGTGCAGACAAGATCAGGGTCAACGCTGTTTCCGCCGGTCCGCTTGCTACCATCGCGGCCAAATCGATTCCCGGATTCCAGGCTCTAGAGAAAGCTTGGTTGCAGCGGTCGCCGATCAAGTGGGATTCATCCGACCCTGTCCCTGTTGCGCAAATGGTTGCCTTCCTGTTGTCGGATTGGGCCTCAATGACCACCGGCGAGATAGTTCACGTGGACGGCGGATTTCACGCCCTCGCCGCCGGGATCGACGAATAGCGGCCTACCGGCAGGTCGACCCCGAATCAACCGATCTCGGTCATGTCCGGTTGTGCAGGGACCACCCTTGGGCGCAGTGGCAGGTCAACTACGAAGGTGGCACCGCCCCCCGGAGTATCCTCGAGCCTCACCGATCCCCCCATTGACTCTGCCAGGCCCTTCACGATGGCCAGACCGAGGCCGGTTCCGCTCCGAGATCGCGTCGCCGCCGGTTCGAGTTGTGTGAAGGGCTCGAAGACTTTGTCTTGCATCTCCGCACTAATGCCGGGACCGTGATCGATGACGCTGATCTCGGCTCGCTCGGTCCGGGTCGACACGGAAATCTCGGTCGCAGCGTTGGGAGCGTATTTCAATGCGTTCTGGACGAGATTGATCAGAACCCGCCCCAGGTGATCCGGGTCGACTCTTACGTTGACCGATTGAGGGACGGCGACCGTGACCAGGCGGCTTGCTCCGGGGATTTCCTCGACCACCGAACGTATGAACGCCTCCAAATCGATCTCCGTGGGGTGCTGAGGCAGAGCCTGATTGTCGATTCGCGACGTCATCAGAAGGTTCTCGATCAGCTGGCGTAGACGCCCTGCCTGGTTGCGGGCCGAGTCCAGCAGGCTGAGAGCGCTCATGTGGGTGGGAGCGAGTTCTGGTCTGGCGATGGTGTCCAGCGAGCCGATGATGCTGGTGAGCGGAGTTCTCAGCTCGTGTGAAACTACCGAAACGAAGTCTGATTTCAGCTGAGCGAGTTCTTCCATGCGGCGGCTGGTCTCGGCCGCTTCTTCGTAACGTCCTAGATGGGCAAGCACCAGTGCGGCAGGTGCGGAAAGCGACGCGAGGACATCCAGATCGTCGTCGGTGAATGGTGTGCGATCGACGCGGTCCGCCACCATCATCACTCCCATCGTGCGGTGCTCGACCTTGAGGGGCACGGCTACGGCGTGCTTCACTCCCAGCTCTGTGAGGAGATGGTTGCTGACCTTGTCATCGTCCTCGGCGAAGCGGCGGGCCTGACCGGACACGAATGTCTGCTCTATGTCCCCCCGTCTGCGGAGGGGAAGGATGTAGCCGGTGACGTCCAGAGTGTGACCTGCGGCCCAGATCGGGCTGACGACCTCCAGCGCGGCTTTGCTCGGATCGTGGAGCAAGACCACCCCGACTTCAGCCTTCAGGTAACTGGCGATCTTGCCAACGAGTTCCGGGAGGACCCGAGTGAGGGAGTCACCGACTGCCAGAGTACGCGAGACCTCGTAGAGGCGCTCGAGGTCCCTCTCCCTGGCCTCCAGTTCCCGCTGGCGCCGGATCCCATTGCGAATTTCCTTGCGGAGTTCGCTGGTGATGGCTGCGGTGGCGATGGCTACCACGACGAGTGTGATAGTGGGGACGACGATGTCTTCTGGGGTGGGGTTGGCACCGAAAGCGATCTGGGCGACCAGGTTGGTCGCCACGAGCACGACTGCGGTGATCAATGGCACCACCCAGTGGGCGAGGGCGGCCATCAGTGCCACTACTCCGAAATACCCGATGAGAACAAATGAGGCGAGTGCCGGGACGGTCGACATGATGCTCATGGCCGACCCGATCGTGACGACGCCGAGGAGCAGCAACAGATCGCCCGAACCGCGGCGCAGAGTCGAATCCCAGTTGGGAAGCGTGAGCGCGCCGAGGACGGCAGCTATCGCAGCCAGCGGAGCCCACACACGGATATTGGTGATGGCGTCTAACCGCCAGGTGGCGAAGATGAAGGCGGCCAGCATCAACCATCCGGCCCGCAATGCAAGGCCGACAACTCTGGCGCGCGAAGCGGCCATCGCCGCTCTCGTGGAACGCTGCGCATCGATTGAAGGGATGGTCACTCCGGTCAGAGTAATCTCCGCGCCATGATCGATATTGGATCGCCGGTCGGCCGATGACCCTGCGAGCATACGGAAGTCTGTTTGGGGCACGCCACGGAGAGCAATCACCCCAGGTGCTGGCATTGCATGGATGGGGGCGGACCCGTTCGGATTTCGATCGTCTGCTCGGCGGCAGTAGAGCGATTGCCTTGGATCTGCCTGGTTTCGGGGCCAGCCCTGCACCAGATGAACCCCTGGGCGCGGCCGGGTACGCGCGCTTGGTGGAGCCCATCCTCCACGAGTTCGATTCCCCTCCCGTTGTGCTCGGTCATTCATTCGGGGGAAGGGTGGCTGTTGCCCTGGCGGCGAGCAGGCCCGACCTCGTCGCCGGATTGGTTCTAGTCGGTGTTCCGTTGCTCCGCCCGACAGGTGTCGGAAAAAAAACCTCGATTGCCTACCGACTGGTTCGCTTGGGAGCTCGTCTCGGTGTGATTGCGCCCGAGCGTCTCGAAGCGGCCCGTCGCCGCTACGGATCGGCCGACTATCGGGCTGCGACCGGTGTTATGCGCGACATCTTGGTGAAGGTCGTGAATGAGAGCTACGAGAAGGAACTGGCCGGTCTCCGTTGCCCGGTTCGGTTGGTCTGGGGGGATCAAGACCTCGAGGCGCCGCTCGAGCTTGCCCGGGTAGCCGTGGAGCTGGTTGGCGACGGTCGTTTGGATATCGTGTACGACGCCGGTCACAACATTCATCTGACCCACCCAGAGCGGGTGCAGGCTGCGATCGATGAGTTGCTGGAATGAGAACGGTGATGTTGCTCCTAGGTCTGATGGCGGCAATCCCAGCGGCTCTGCGATTCCTCCGTGTGGCACAACGCGAGCACTACCTGCCCGGGTCTACTACTCGCTTCGCCGTGCGGTGGTGGACCGTCTCACCGATCAACCTGGTGATGGCGCTCGTTGCCATTGGCGGTATCGCCTTCTCTCCCATGTGGTGGTGGACGGCATTGCTGCCGATCACGGCGTCAACGGTCGGCCCGCTGGGATTGTCGGTGCGCGGGTCGTCGTCGCCGTTGGCGTGGACCAGCCGTCTCCGCAGGTTGTCCGGCATCACTGTGGGCCTCGTTGGGATCGGGCTTGTCGCGACCTACCTTCTCGATGCTGCTGCCCCGGCGGGAGGCATGCTGGCGTTCGGATTCCCGTTGCTCCTGGACCTTGGATTGGCGATTTCCGGGCCGGTCGAAAGGAAGATGGGGGAGCGGTGGGTTGACAAAGCCAAGGACAAGTTGGCCATGATTTCCCCAAGAGTGGTGGCCATTACCGGTTCCTACGGAAAGACAACCACCAAGGAGTATCTCCGGCTGCTTCTCGAAGAAGAGACGCAGGTCGTGGCCAGTCCCGCAAGTTTCAACAACGCCATGGGGTTGGCCCGCACCGTCAACGAGCATCTGGCGGTCGGAACCGATGTGTTCGTCGCCGAGATGGGGACCTACGGTCCGGGTGAGATCGCCGAGCTGTGTTCCTGGATTCCACCGGAAATCTCAGTGATCACCGCGATCGGTCCCGTACACCTGGAGCGTTTCGGGTCTCTGGACACGACGCTCACCGCCAAGGCGGAGATCCTCGAGGGAGCCCGCGTCGCGGTACTGAATGTGGACGATCCACGCCTTCGGGTCCTGGCCGATGAGCAGGCGGAGGTCCGGCAGGTGGTCCGGTGCTCGGCGGTTGATACCGACGAGAGTGTGTGCGTGCTTGACGGCGAAAGTGGTCAGGAAGTCTGGGTCGCAGGCGAGCGGGTCGGGTTGTTGGATCCGCCGGTTGCGTTTGCGACCAACGTCGCCTGCGCAATTGGAGCCGCACTGGCCGTAGGTGTGTCCGCGGACTCGCTTGAACGTCGGTTGGCCGGTGCCGGTCGCCCGGCGCATCGGCAGACGCTGTCGGAGAGTGATCTCGGGTTCACCATCATCGACGACACCTACAACTCCAACCCCGCCGGAGCCGCGGCCGGACTCGAGCTTCTCCGCGAACTCGGTGCTGAGGGAAGGCGTGTGCTGGTTACGCCCGGCATGGTCGAACTCGGATTCGACCAGCAGAATGCCAATAGAAGAATGGCTGCGGAAGCTGCAGGAGTGGCTACCGACGTGATCATCGTGGGTAGGACCAACCGCAAGCCACTATTAGCCGGAACTTCGGAGGGATCGGCGTCCGTTATGGTTGTTGACTCCCGACCGGCGGCAGTTGATTGGGTACGCAAGAACTTGAGTAGGGGAGATGTGGTTCTGTATGAGAACGATCTTCCCGATCATTATCCGTAGCGAGGAGCAACGATGAGTCGACCGGCGGTGTTGTTCGGAGGGCCCTCTCCAGAACACGACATCAGCATTCTGACCGGCCTCCAGGCAGGGAGAACTCTGATCGAAGCTGGGACCGCGGTCGACGCCATCTACTGGTCGAAGAGCGGCGCGTGGTTCCTGGCGGAGGCGACGATGGAGGCTGCCGATTTCGCGGACGGTGTCCCGGCCAAGGCGCGCCAACTCCGGTTCGAGGCAGCTCCCGGCGGCGGGTTCTTCCTGAAGAAGAAACCGTTGGATCCCTCGGTGATCGTTAATTGCTGTCACGGCGGGCCTGGGGAAGACGGCACGCTGCAGGCTTCGCTGGACCTGGCAGGACTCAAGTACACAGGTCCCGACGCGGCCGGGTCGTTGCTCGGGATGGACAAGTTCGCATTCGGAGCCGTGGTCGCAGCCACCGGGTTGCCAACGCTGCCGCGCGCGCTCGTCATTGCCGGCTCGAAGCCGGACTTCAATGGACCGTACATCGCCAAACCTCGCTTCGGGGGTTCCTCGATTGGAATCGAGGTGGTTGAGGACTGGGACACTGCGCTAGCGCTGGTAGGCAGTTCTCCTCACATGCGCCGGGGGGCAGTTGTCGAACCGTATCTTCCTGACAGTCGAGATTTGAACATATCGGTACGGACGTATCCCGAGTTCGAACTCTCACCCATCGAGGCGCCGATACGGGCGGACGACAAGGCACGGATCTACGACTACCGACAGAAATACCTGGCCGGCGGTGGCCTCGACGGATCTGCCCGCGAGATTCCAGCCGACATTTCGCAGGCGTGGACCGATTCGATCCGGTCGATGTCGGCAGTCGTTGCCGGCCTCGTCCGGGCCCGATCGGTCGCTCGAATCGACTTCCTCCAGCATGGCGACCAGATCTACGTCAACGAGATCAACACCATCCCCGGGAGTCTCTCGGCCTACCTGTGGGCTGAGGCTTCCGTGAGCCGTGCCCGACTCCTCCTCGACATGGTTGAGGAAGCTGAAATGGGCCCGGTTGCCGCCTACACAACAGCGGGAGCCGATGGAACCGCGTTGAGAAGTGCCTCATCCATCGCAGCCAAGCTCGGCTGAGTGGTATTGTCCGAAATAACCCAGACAGGAGGAGGGTCCGTGGTCCTAGCGTACGTGCTGATCCAGACCGAGGTCGGCAAAGCAGCCTCGGTAGCCGAAGAAGCGCGCAAGATTCCGGGCGTCGAAGCAGCAGACGACGTAACCGGCCCATACGACGTGGTAGTGAAGGCTTCGGCGGAGGACGTCGACGCGCTCGGCAAGCTCGTCGTGGCTCGTATTCAGGCTATTGAAGGGATCACCCGGACGCTTACCTGTCCAGTGGTGAACCTCTAGTAATTGTCGGAGAAGCCCGGGTTGACCCGGGCTTCTGCGCGCCTCCGAGTAGCCTTCTCCGATGCAGATTCTCCCGGAGGAATCCACTCCTCCTCGCCATCGCAATCAGGCATCAGCCGATAGCTGGTCCGGAATTGGCGATCTCCTATCCCTGGCAACTGAGAGGTTGTCCGCACCGGTCGAAGGTATCCACGATGCATTGGCGGATCGATGGTTCGGCTTGGCCGGCGCCGAAGGCACCTCCGCGCGCCGGGCCCTTGGCGCCTACACGGGGGGAATCTACGGGTCGATCAGGGCTATCGGCTCGGCTCTCGGTGGTGTCATCGACCTGGGTGCGGATCTGGGTAGCAAGCGGTTTGGTCCCCTCTGGAGTTCCCCGGCCGGCAACAGCGTCCAGAGCGTCGCCAATGCAGTCTGGGGCGATGAACTCGAGCGCCGGCGCAACGGCTTGCGGATTGAACTCGGCTTGCGTGACTCAGATGGGCAGCCGATCGGCCGCAATCCCGTCGATATGCGTCGTGCCTTCCCCAAGGCCACGGGTAGGTTGCTCGTTCTGATCCATGGACTCGGAGAGACCGAGCGCTGCTGGCGAGAGCCTTCACCACCGAGCCGGCCGACTATCT
>CBDTUP010000094.1:0-8562 GCA_965363685.1 uncultured bacterium
GGCGTCACGTCGGCGGTCAAGACTCTGAAGCCGGACGTTCGGGTGTGGGGAACTGAGACAGATGGTGCCGATGTGATGGCGCAGTCGCTGCGGGCAGGCAGCCCTCAAACTATGACCCCGACGTCGATCGCAAAAACCCTCGGCTCTCCCTATGCAGGACAGTTGCCATTCGACGTAGCGACAGAGCACCTAGAGGAGATCATCGTCGTACCCGACGCGGAGGCCGTTGAGTCCCTGGTGTTCCTCTTCGAGCGCGCCAAGCTCGTGACCGAGCCTGCAGCGGCGTGCACACTGGCAGCCGCCCGGCGGATTCGCGATCGGTTCGATCCGGCTGGGACGCTTGTCTTGATTCTCTGTGGCGGCAACCTGTCGGTTGCCGATCTGAGTGGATTCAGTGAGCGATTCCTTTGACGCAGCGCGGGGATGCCGACAGGGTCCTTGTATTCGCCGACTGGAGCGAGTTTGCTACTGAGCGTGATGCCAGAGGAGGCCAAGACCCTGTGACCCGCTCGTACGTCCTCGACACCTGTGTGATCCTTGCCGATCCGAACTCCGTTCTCCGCTTTGACGAGCACGAAGTGATCCTTCCACTGGTTGTCATCGAGGAACTCGATCGCAAGAAGATTCGGCACGACGAGGTTGGGGCTAATGCCCGTTCGGCTTTGCGTCTCCTCGAACGGCTGGGAGCATCTCGGGATGGCGGACTGCGCGATCCGGTTCCGCTCCCGAGTGGTGGCGTGCTGCGAATCGAACTGAACGGCATCGTATCGCCGCGGCTGCCCGAGGTATTCGACGCCAACACGTCCGACCACCGGATACTCGCCACCTGTCTCAATATGGCGGACGACGGCGGTGATCCTGTGCTCGTCACCAAGGATGCCGCCCTCCGCATCAAGGGTGCACAGATGGGCGTGCCGGTTCAGGACTACCGGGCCGACACTGTGCCTGTCGAGGAGTTGTATACCGGCATCATCGAGGTAGCGGTCGATGGCAGCATGATCGACAAGCTGTTCGCCGATCACAAGGTGGAGCTCCCCGATGTCCGAGCCCTTGTCAATCAGTACGCGGTTCTCCGGTACGGCTCGCAGTCTGCGCTGGCCAGGGTTGTCGAAAGCGACCCCGAGACGGTTGTCACACGGGTGCATGGTCACCCGAAGGCGTTCGGCGTCGAACCAAAGAACATGCAGCAGATCTTCGCCCTCGACCTCTTGTTGGATCCAGATGTTCCCGCCGTGTCGATCATGGGGATGGCCGGAGCGGGCAAGACATTCCTTGCGCTGGCGGCTGCCTTGGAGCAGGTCGTTGAGTCCAACCGCTATCGCCGGGTCGCCGTGTACCGGCCCCTGGTTGCAGTCGGCCGGCAGGAGGTTGGCTACCTGCCGGGTGACCTAGACGAGAAACTCGAACCATGGATGGCGGCGATCTACGACAACCTGCATGCCTTGTTCAGCGATCTCTCGTCGGACGATGCCCGCGACGCAGTCGATGAGTTGCTGGAGCGCAACGAGGTTGACATGGCAGCTGTGACCTACCTGAGGGGACGTTCGATCACAGATGAGATTGTGATCATCGACGAAGCCCAGAACCTAGAGATGTCAACCTTGAAAGTGATCCTCACCAGAATGGGTAGAGGCTCAAAGGTGATCTTCTGTGGTGATTTGTCCCAGGTCGACAATCCCTACGTGTCGCCGTACGGAGGCATGGCCGCGCTGATCGAGAAGTTCAAGGGTTCGCAGCTGTTCGGACACGTGACCCTGGAACGTTCCATCCGCTCCCCCCTCGCTGAGTTGGCCGCCACGATCCTCTAATCAGGTTCCCGCGCAGTATTACGTACCATGGGTGGTGCAATACTGCCCAAAAACTGTGGGAGCGACTTTGCGTTACTGGTTGATGAAATCTGAGCCGGGGGACTATTCGATCGACGATCTTCAGCGGGACGGGACCGAGCACTGGGACGGCATCCGCAACTACCAGGCGCGCAACCTCATGCGGGACCAGATGGAAGTCGGCGATTCGGTGTTGTTCTACCACTCGAATGCGAAGCCCCCCGGCGTCGTTGGACTTGCCAAGATCGCCAGTGGGGCTTATCCGGACCACACCCAGTTCGACCCGGGGGCCAAGTATTTCGATCCGAAGTCCGATCCCGAGAACCCACGCTGGATCATGGTCGATGTCACTTTTGTTGAGAAGCTCCCGCGATTGGTTTCGTTGCACGAACTGAAGGAGTACCCGGAACTCGCGGACATGGTGCTGCTCAACCGATCACGCCTGTCCGTGCAGCCGGTGACGCAAGAGCAGTTCGACTTCATCGTCGACCTGGCACGCAACCGCTGACCCGCTTTCCTGTTCTGGCGGGAGAAACCCGCCACAATTGCGCGCTTCCTAACGCCAGAAGGGAGGGGGAGGGGGTTATTTGGCGAGTTTCGCCCTGCGGTCGGCCAGCAGTTCGAAGGCGCGCTCTTCGGTGAGGGTTTCTTGATCGTCACCCTTCCGCAGGGAGGCGTTTGTATCACCGTCGGTCACATACGGTCCGTAGCGGCCCGACTTCAGGACCACCGGCTTGCCCGAAGACGGATCCTCTCCGAACTCCTTCAACGGTGGGGCAGCCGCTCGCTGACCGCGTCGCCGTTTCGGCTCGGCCAGGAGTTTGAGCGCTTCATCGAGAGTGACCGTGAACAGCTGTTCTTCGGTTTCAATACTGCGGGACTCCTTGCCCTTGCGGACGTACGGCCCGTAGCGGCCGTTGAGGGCCTCGATGGGTTCGCCGTCGGCAGGATCAGCTCCGAGCAATCGTGGGAGAGTCAGCAACTTCAGCGCCTGCTCGAGCGTCAGATCATCGAGTGACATCGATTTGAACAGGGAAGCCGTCTTCGGCTTCTCTTTTGAACCTTCCTCCGGTTCGCCGAGTTGCACGTAGGGTCCGAACCGACCTGCCTTGGCGATCACCGGCAGTCCCGAGTCGGGGTCGGTACCCAGTACCTGATCACCGCTCGGCATAGCCAACAGCTCAATCGCTTTCTCAGCGGTCAACTCATCCGGGGCGAGGTCTTCGGGGATGCTCGCTCTGTCTTCACCACGTTCCAGGTAGGGGCCGTACCGGCCCACTCTGGCGATGATCTCAACACCTGCTTCATCGGATCCCACCGGAATTGAGTTGACGGCCCGTGCATCGATCTCGGCCAACTGAGAGGAAACCATGTCCCGCAGGCCCGGTTGTCCGTTCCCGAAATAGAAACCGGACAACCACGGGGTCGACTCTTCGTCGCCGTTCGAGATCCGATCGAGGTCGTCTTCCATCCGGGCCGTGAAGGCATAGTCGACCAGGTTGGGAAAGTGGGTTTCGAGAAGGGAAACGGTGGCGAAGGCGGTGAACGTGGGCACGAGCGCCGTCCCCCGTTTCCACACGTAGCCGCGGTCCTGAATCGTGGAGATGATGGAGGCGTAGGTTGAGGGCCGGCCGACCGATAGCTCTTCCAGTTGGCGGACGAGAGACGCTTCCGTGTACCGGGCCGGGGGTTTGGTCTCATGGCCGCCTGCTTCGGCGGAAACGATCTCCGCGTGATCACCCTCGGCCATTGCTGGTAGGCGCCGCTCTTGATCGTCTAGCTCGGCATCCGGGTCGTCGGACCCCTCCACGTAGGCTCGAAGGAAGCCGGGGAAGGTGATGGTACGACCGGAGGTTGTGAACCCAACAGTACGTTCTCCGGCCGGAGCCTCGAGCCGAACCTGAAGGGTCTCCCCGATGGCGTCGGTCATCTGAGATGCAACCGTTCGTTTCCAGATCAATTCGTAGAGACGAGCCTGGTCGTTCTCCAGTTCGCCGACCACCTCCATAGGTGTTCTGAATCGATCGCCGGCCGGGCGGATCGCTTCGTGAGCCTCCTGGGCGTTCCTGACCTTCTTGCTGTAGGTTCGTGGCTTCTCCGAGAGGAATTTCGGACCATACAGATCTGTTATTTGCGCCCGGGCTGCCGTCATCGCAGTGTCCGACAGGGTTATCGAGTCGGTACGCATATATGTGATGTAGCCGCCTTCGTACAGACGCTGAGCTACCGACATTGTCCGCTGCGCGGAGAAGCGGAGTTTCCTCCCGGCCTCTTGCTGAAGCGTCGAAGTCCTGAATGGTGGATAGGGAGACCTGCGATACGGTTTGCGCTCCACTGAGGTGACCGTCGCCTTCGCTCCCTGTAGAGCCGCGGCCAAGTCGGTAGCCGTCGGTTGATCGAGAGTGATGACTTCGTCGCGCTTCTGCCGGCCGAGTTCGTCGAAGTCCTTGCCGGTAGCGATACGCTTTCCGTCGATCGTGACCGCCGGGGCATCAAATGTACCCTCTCCGCCGTCAGGGAGGAGGCCGGCATCGATCCCCCAATATGACGCAGAACGAAAGGCCATGCGCTCCCGCTCGCGCTCGACGACGACCCTGGTCGCAACACTCTGAACCCGACCGGCCGACAGGCCTTGCCGTACCTTCTTCCACAGCACCGGCGAGACCTCGTAGCCGTATAGGCGGTCGAGAATCCGCCTGGCCTCTTGAGCATCGACTAGCTGTTGATCGACTGAGCGGGGAGATTCGAGCGCCGCGCGGATTGCGTCGGGTGTGATCTCGTGGAAGACCATGCGGCGAACCGGCACCTTCGGCTTGAGGACTTCGAGGAGATGCCAGGCGATTGATTCGCCCTCTCGATCCTCATCTGTCGCCAGGTACAGCTCCGACGCTTCCTTGACGAGTTTCCGGAGTTGCTTGACCGTGTCCTTCTTCTCCTTGGTCACCACATAGAGCGGTTCGAAGTCGGCATCGACATTGACACCGAGCCGGGCCCACGCTTCGCCCTTCAGTTTCTCCGGCACCTCCTTGGCATTGCGGGGGAGGTCGCGGATGTGCCCAACGGAGGAGGTCACATCGAAATCTGCGCCGAGGTATCCGGCGATGGTGCGCGCCTTGGCAGGCGACTCAACAATGATGAGAGGTTTGGTCACGGGGCGGGATACTAAGACGATTCCGCCCGTGTCGGTGAATCCTCACCGAATCCAGAGGCCTAGCACGGCCAACTTGGGTCTTCGGATCCAAGCCAAAGGCCGAAGGCCAAAGGCGAGTGGCTCCGGTTGGTTGTCTCGCCGCTTGCGACGACCGACCTCGGTGACACAACTGATATCGTTCCTTCCGAAAGGGGTAATCATCGAGTCACTCCGGCTCATTCGAAAAGGTGCGTTTGCGCGGCTTTGGTGGTCGGGCACAGTCTCGTCGCTAGGCGACTGGGTAGCGCTGTTCGCAACGATCGCACTGGCCAATGAGATCGGCGGTGTTACCGGAATCATCGTGCCGCTCGTCGGACGGCTGCTGCCGGGGATATTCGGCGCGGTCGGGGGAGTGGTTGCCGACCGGCTCGACCGCAAGTGGACGATGGTCATTGCCGATTTCGGGCGGGGCGCCATCGTCCTGTTGCTCATGGTGGTCGACAGCCTTCTCGAACTCTTTGTGATCTCCTTCTTACTGGAGGTGCTGACCCTCATACGCCAGCCCGCGAGGGAGGCGAGCATCCCGAACATCGTCACTGAGGATCAGTTGGTGACGGCCAACAGTCTCAGCCTGGTCAGTGCCTACGGCACCTTCCCCCTGGGGTCGATTGGCTGGTCGGTCGCTTCGAAGATCGGGGAGTGGATTCCCGAGGCTTCGGCCATCGCCAGCCGTAATCTGGCCTTCCTTGCCGACGCGATCACTTTCGTGATCAGCGGCCTGATCGTTGCCACGATGACTCTGGATACTCCCGAGGTTCCTGAGGAACGACAGAGAGACCACAGGTTCGACTTTCGGGCACCATGGCAAGATCTCAAGGAAGGGGTCCGATTCGTCGCGCGCGAGAAGCACGTTCGGGTGATAATTCTCGGGATGGCCACAGCCTTGTTCGGCGGCGGCTCGCTCTTCGTGCTCGGCCAGCCGTTCAGCGTCGATGCTCTGAACGCCGGAGACTCGGGGTTCGGCGTGTTGCTGACGGCTCTCGGTACCGGCGTTGGCCTCGGCATGCTGGTCGTGGCCAGTCTCAACATCTCTGGCTTCAAGTACGAAGTTTTCTTCGCAGCGAGCCTCATCGTGACGGGCCTGGCGACCATCTTCACCTCACTCGTCGATACCGTGTTCGGAGCCGGGGGATGGGTGTTCCTCGTCGGGCTCGGCGCCGGGGGCGCTTATGTGATGGGATTCAGCGCGCTCCATGAGCAAGTCGCCGACGAGATACGCGGGCGAACCTTCGCCGCTTTGTTCACGGTAGTGCGAACCGCCCTCCTCGCTTCCGTGGCCTTGGCCGGCGCGGTAGCGGCCGCCATCGATGGTCTGCTCCCGGACCCTTTGGATGACGGAGTGCGCGCAGTGTTGATGATCGGCGGCGTGATCATCCTGCTCTCCGGGCTGTTTACCGTCTGGACCATCCGTGACTTGATCAAGGCCCAGCGCCTCTCGCCGGAAGCTCGCCGTAACATCGAGGACGCCTCGGAAGCCTTCTCATCTCTACGGGGCAAGCGGAATTCCAGGCGGTCCGATTGATGGCCGGTCACTACATAGCACTTGAAGGTATCGAGGGCACGGGCAAGAGCACCGTGGTAGAGAGACTCGCTGCTCATCTCAACTCGACCGGCCGTCCATCCATAGTCGTTCGTGAACCCGGCGGCACTTCGGTGGGCGAGGGGATTCGTGAACTGCTGTTGCACGGTGATCACATCGAGCCTTGGACCGAGGCGCTGCTGTTCGCGGCGCAGAGGTCGCAGTTGGTGGCGGAAGTTGTCCGTCCTGCCCTGGCCGAAGGGACCTGGGTCGTGAGTGACCGAACCGTCTACTCGTCGCTGGCCTACCAGGGTGGTGGGCGGAGGCTGGGAGTGGAGACTGTCAGAACCGTCAACGCGGCCGGCTTGCTCGGCACCTGGCCCGAGATCGTCATACTGCTCGAACTCGACCCGGCTATCGGACTGGCTCGTCAGGCGATCGCCGACCGGATCGGTGCCGAGGGTGTCGATTTCCAGCGCAAGGTAGGCGAGACGTTCACAGCACTTGCAGCAATGGAGCCAGATGTCTTCCGGATCGTGCCTGCCGATCGCTCCCTCGACGAGGTTGTCGACGCCGTGATCAACGAGGTGGATCTGAAATGGTGAGTTCTACCTTCGGCGGCGTGATCGGTCACGATCGGGTGATTGCCCTCCTGAAGCGAGACGTATCCCGTCCCGGACAGGCGTACCTCTTCGTTGGACCCACAGGAGTCGGCAAGTCCACGGTGGCGCTGCGTTTTGCTGCGGCTCTGCTGTGCCCGACTGGGGCCCAGCACGATGTCCCCTGCTCGAGTTGTAGGCGAGTTGCCTCAGGTAGCCATCCCGATCTCGTCTCGATCGAACCAGCCGGGACCACGATGTTGACTGTCGATCAGGCACGGTCGACAGTCGCGCAGTCGAGGCTTTCACCAGTCGAGGGAGACCGAAAGGTCTTTTTGTTGGCCGAAGCGGGTGCCATGAGTGACGGTGCCGCCAATGCGTTGCTGAAGACATTGGAGGAGCCGTCGGCATCGACAGTGTTTTTGCTGGCCGCCGAATCCGAGGACGATCTTCCAACCACGGTGGCTAGTCGGTGTCGCACCGTCCACTTCGGACGCGTCGATGAGATCCAATTGGTGGCCGGTCTTGCCGCCACCGGGATCGAGCAGGATCAGGCCGAGCAAGTGGCCAAGATCGCGGGCGGGCGGCCGGGTTTGGCACTGACGCTGGCCACGCAACCGGACGCGGCCGCCTATCGGGAGGCCTGGATGGGGATCCCGCAACGGGTCTCACCGGTTCCCGGGCGGGCATTTGAGCTCGCAGAGGAAGTCCTGGCGGCCGCGGAACCCATGCTCGGTGCCCTCGAGCAGCGGCACGCCGATGAGCTGTCCTCAGCTGAAGAGCACGGCGGAATCGGGAAGGCTCTGCAGGAACGCCAGGCGCGGGAGAAGAAGCGCTCACGCCAGTCCCTCTTGATTTCCGGTCTCGAGATGCTCGCCTCCTGGTATGCCGACTCGGCCTCTGCCCAGTTCGGTGGCGAGGTGAGGAACCGCGACATCCCGGTTCACTACCTGGCGATGCTCACACCTGCCCGTGCTGTTCAAGGGGCAGAAAGAGTACTGGGGGCGGTGGTGTCCCTTCGTGCCAATCAGCGACCGAAACTCGTGCTGGCGGAATTGTTTGCGGACCTCGGCGCCTGACCCCGATGCTGCGCCCTTTCGTGGCTGGAAGATCGTGTGGTTTTTCGGCGTGCCTATCGCCAGAGTTTTGGCATACGTCGGGTGGAGACTGAGAGTGGTTCGGGAGGCGCCGCTGCCTTCTGGTCCTTTGGTCATCGCCACCAATCACCTCTCACATCTCGACGGTCCGATGGTGGCGGTTGCGATCGGCCGACCGATACGGTTCCTCGCTGTCGATGGTTTGTGGGGAGTCCATCGGTGGCTCAACGCCCTGTTGTATCTGATCGGACCAATTCCTCTGTCGCGCGGTCGGCCGCCGCTCGGGGCGATGAAGGCATCGATTCGCCACCTGCAATCCGGGGGTGCGATC
>CBDTUP010000095.1:0-8512 GCA_965363685.1 uncultured bacterium
CCCGCCGATCCGGAGCCCGGGGTGAAATCAGGAGCCTTACCGGAGATCGACAACCTTGTGCCGATGTACACAACGTTGGTATTGGTGATTCCGTTTGCAGCGGCGAGGGCGGACAGGGTCAGGCCGTAGTGCGCTGCGATCTCCGAGAGTGATTCACCCGATTGGACGATGTGTACCGAGCCGCCACCGCCGGAGGCTCCGGGAATCTCGAGCTTCTGACCCACATAGATGCGGTCGGCGCTGGAGAGGTTGTTTGCGTTCACGAGGTCCCGAATGGTGGTCCCGTTCTCCACGGCAATCTCCGACAGAGTGTCGCCGGGTTGCACGGTATAGGTGGCGCCGGACACGATCAGGAAGAGTGCGACGGCAATAGCCGTGAACGATCGGCGTGTTCTCGATGACGCGGGCATACATCCTCCAAATGCTCCGCCCGCTTCCATCAAAGCTATCTCATCTGCGACTCATGTCAATCCCAGCGCGGGGAGTCACAGAAGCAGGATCGGATGCATCCTAGAGGTACTTGAGCTGTTCGTGGCGGATCAATTGGACGCGGCCTGGCCGGCCCGCAACTGGCCGCAGGCAGCATCGATGTCGGCGCCGCGTGTGTCTCGAACGGTCACATTGACCTCCAGCGAGCGGAGGCGCCCCACAAATGCCTGAATCTGAGCCTTCCGCGAAGGTTGGTCCTCACTCAGGGGCGTCGCATTGAGAGGGATTACGTTGACATGCGCATGAAGGCGTCGAGCGATTGAAGCCAGCATCGTCGCCTGTTCAACAGAGTCGTTGACTGCATCGATGAGCGTCCACTCGATTGAGACTCTCCTGCCCTTGCGCTCGAAGTAGTTGGCGGCCGCCGCTTCGACGTCGGCCAGGGGATAACGCTTGTTGATCGGAACGAGCGAGTCGCGCAGATCGTCGTCGGCTGCATGCAAGCTCACGGCCAAGTTGAGCTGCCATGGCTCCTCGGCGAGCTTGAGCATTCCAGGCACGAGCCCGACCGTGGAAACAGTCAGGCGTCGCGGCGACATTCCCATCTCCTCGACGATCCGTCTGATGGCTTCGCGAACCCGGTCATAGTTGGCCAGTGGCTCGCCCATCCCCATGAAGACGATGTTGGTGAGGTGGCGCGGTCCGATCGAAAGGCCGATTTCTCGCAGGTATGCCTGGGCGTAGGCGACCTGCGCGACGATCTCGCCGCTCTGGAGATGGCGTTCGAATCCGAACTGACCTGTAGCGCAGAATGAGCAGGCAAGCGCACACCCAACCTGGCTGGATATGCAGAGAGTGGTCCGTTCTTTGTACCCCATCAGGACCACTTCGATGGCAGCTCCGTCGGGCGCCCGAAATAGCCATTTGATAGTGGCTCGATCGTCCGCCGATTGCTCGACCTCCACCTCGAAAGGCCAAAGATTGTCACCAAGGTACTCCCGCATTGCAGGAGGCAGATCGGTCATAGACGCGGCGTTGAGTGTGGGACGGCGGTAGAGCCAGTGCCGAACTTGTCTCGCACGGTACGGCGCTTCGTCCGGGAACAACGAACCCAGGTCGTCGGGAGGCGTCAAGTACGGCACGCTGGAAGGGTACTTGCCTCGCTCGACAACCAGGAAGCCCGATAGCGAGCCGTGAGCCGTAGGCTCGTCGCTACCTACGACCTACTACCTACTACCTAATCCAATGACGGGACCATCGCAATCACTCCTAGACTGCCCGGGTGTCGAACCGCACCTGGCTCTCGCTTTCGTCTTCTGAACCGCTCGGTCAATCGGACCGGGTATTCGGCGCTTCCGAGTTCGCCGTCCTCATTGCATCGGTTGCTTTCGGGGCGCCGGCACTTCTGATTGGGTTGGACCTTCTCGGTGCTGGCTCCGCGCTGAGTCTGACCGTTTCCCAGTTGATTCTCGTTGCCCCGCTGGGGATCGTCTTCGCAGCAGCGCTCGTTGCCGCCGTTGCATGGGCGGCAAGTGAGAACGGAGTGCCGACGGGCCTCCTACTTCGTCCTGCTTTGGGGGTGGCAGGATCCTGGTTGGCGATGGCGGCTCAAGTGACATTCCTGCTTTGTTGGATTGCCATCGAGCTCGACTTCGGCGGCGAAGCGGTGATGGAGGGATTGCGCGCCCTCGGGATCGAAGGCGTATCCAGGGAAGTGGCCGCTGTGGGCATAGCGGTCGTCGCGGCGGGTTTCTTGATAGCTGGTCTTTCTTGGGTCACCCGGATCTGGCTCTACCGCTTCGCCTTCTGGGCGGCAATCGTCCTGGTAATAGTGCTCGCTTGGACATTCTTGTCGACGGCCGACCTCGGAAACCTCATGGACGCAACACCTACTGCTAGCAACTTCTGGCTTGGGGTCGACGCCGTCACCTTGCTCGGGGTCATCTGGTTCCCGGTGATTGGCGACACAGCCAGGTTCGTCGGCGGTTCCTCCGCAGCAGCTTCCGGGGCCGGGAGTGGGTTCGCAGTCATTGCGCTCATCCTTGTTCTCCTGGGCGGACTACGAGCGGCTACGTCGGAGGTCGCAGCGACCGACCCGGCTCTCCTACTAGTCGACGGCCTCACATCATTTGGAGCTGTGATCGTCGTCGGATGGTTGGTGGTCGCCACCGTCGACCAACCGTTCATTCTGAGCTTCAGTTCGACTACTGCTCTTTCAACGATTCATGACCGTTTTGCCGGTCGCCTGCAGACGATCGCGATACTGCTCGTGGGACTGGCGATCGCGCTGCTGGTCCCAATCACCGGTATCCGTCAGGTAGCGGAGCTCACAGTTGTTGTGATCGCTCAACTCCTTGCCGTGCTTCTGGCGGACTTCTTCGTGGTTCGCCATCGGTACTACGAGACAGATCACCTCTATCGGCGCAAAGGCACGTACGCGGGAGTCAATCTCTATGGATTGGTTGCGGTGCTCGTCGGGTTCCTTGCAGCTGTGTTCATAAGCCCGGTGGGCCCGGAGGGTTTCGTCAGCTGGATCAATTCGGTACTGCCCGGCGATACGTCCCCGGCCGAGGCAGGCGGCGTACCCCCGATCATCGTCTCGATGTTGGTCACCTTCATCATCTACACGATTTTGGGACGGTGGAAGATCCACGATCGTGTCATGGTCTCGAAGATGCGGGTCTGACGATTCGGCTAGAGCCTCTGGCTCGCTTGATCGATCCAATCCGCCACACGCGATTCTGCGGTCTCGAGCTTGGCGGCAACGTCCGCGACTCTGGACTCCGATAGGTCACTGAACGTTGTGATTCCCATATCGGCTAGGCCCGCGGCAAAAACCGGTCCAATCCCTTTGATCTCCCGGAGGTCGTCGGGTTTGCCATCGGTTGCCGGCACCTCTGGTTGGAAGTGTGGGGGCTGATGTGGACGGTGAGGGACGTTGGGGTGATCCTCGGGGTGCCGGAAGGCAGGGGGTTGAGGCTCACGAGGAAGGGCGAGCGAAATGAATCGATCGCGCATTGCCCAAATGAGGGCGGCTACTCCTGCCGCAAAAGACAGAATGCGTACAATTCGTTTCATGCAGCAGAGTGTAGAAGATTCGGCTGCGTTGGTGCCGATCGGGCTTTAGAGAGCACCGTATTTGGCTTGCAGCCGAGCGAGGCCGTTGGTATCGGCCGGCATCGTCAACGTCACCTGAATCACACCGGGGCCGAATCCGTCGAGAGCTCCCATCGCTGCTTTCGATAGATCGATGCAGCGGGTGGTGTGTCGGGTCTTGAGGTCGGGCATGTACGGGCCGCGATCATTGATACGGACCTGGACGGATGCTCCGGTGTCGACTCTGGTCACGGTGATGACCGTGTTGAAGTCTACGAAGTGCGTGGCCGCGGTGAAGGCGTTGGGATCGAAGATCTCGCCGTTTGCAGTCTTGTTGCCGGCGAATGCATCTCCGTAGTACGAAGCCTTACACGGGCCTACCCCGCCGAGTGCAATCACGGTGCCGTCGTCGGCGGTGGTTGTGCTCGTTGTCGCCGGAACTGCCGTGGTGGTGGTGGTAGGTGGCGGCGTGGTCGTCGTGGTCGGAGGTGCCGTCGTTGTTGTGGTGGTAGTTGTGAGATTGGTGGGAGGAACGAGCCGGGCGAAAACCTCTAGTTCTGCGCTTTCGGACCTTTCGGGCACACCCGGTCCGCTACTCACGGTGGGCAGCTCAGAGAACGACTGCGCGGCGACGAGGCCTGCGGCTTCCCCGCGCACGTCGAAAACCCCCGCCACCGGTTCCGACGGCGCAGCCTCAACAGCCGCAATGTCAGAGGTGTCGGGGGAGAAAGCTGCAAACCCGGCTACTGCCAGGAGGGCCACGCCGACCCATGCAACTACCGCTATCAAACGAACAAGTCGCATTCGAAAAATACTCTCCACCTTCGGGTTCCCGCGAGCCAGCACATGCTCGTGATTTCGGGAACGCCGTCAGGCTAGGTGGTCTGGAAATCCTGCGCAAGCTCCCTGCTGGTAGGAACTGGAGAGGCAAGGGGCGGCGCCAAGGTTTCCGCGGTGCTGAGCTTTCAGCCGAAGAATGGCAAATGTGGACGGCGGGCGAGGTCGGCTAGGTGTCCGACATCGTTGTAACCGAGCAGTTTCGGTCCAGGGAGTCCGATCGTACTGATTCCTGTATTGGCCATGGCGCCCATCGGACCTGTATATACGTGGGTGTCATGGGGCAACCCAACTGCCCATCTGAGCACCTGGATGATGGGTCCTCCATGGGTGAATACAGCAATCAGTTGTTGCTCAGACTCCGTCAGCCTCTCGACTGCCCGAACTGCTCGGCGTCCAACGTCTGCCCACGATTCACCGCCGGGTCTCTGAACGTCTTCGCCGGTGAGGTAGCGGCTCCAGAGATCGGGCCAGTTGCCTTCCACCTCCGTTGGCATCATCCCCTCCCACTCGCCGTTGTCTATTTCCCGGAGGCCGGGTTCTGTCTCAACTTGAACTTGAAGCTTGTCGGCTAGCGGCGCCGCGGTCTGCATAGCCCGCGGGAGGTCGCTCGAGATAATCCGTTCGATCGGTAGCGCACTCAGGCGAGTCCCGACGGCTGCCGCCTGTCGCTGTCCCCACTCCGATAGTGGCGCATCGGTTTGGCCAATGAGCCGGCCCTCTCGGTTGCCGACGGCTTCACCGTGGCGAACGATGAGTAGGTAGGTGTCGGTCATCGGACTGCAACGGCCGTAGTGTCGACTCTCGGGTCTGGTGCTCCAGTGCGGAGTCCTGTCTCGTCGACGGTGATGATGGATACCGGACCCCATCCTCGTTCAAGGTTCCCTGCGATCTCGATCTCGTGTCCTCGTTCTCGGAGGTCTTGGACCACCGGCACGGGCATGGTGGACTCGACCTTCAGCCGGGGTGATCCTGAGAGCTCCTCGGTGGTCCATCGGGGTCGGTTCTGTGCCGTCCCGGGTCCATCTCCAGCCTTGAAGAGGTGCGCAGCGATTTGGGCCAACAGTTGGGGCTGTCGATGACCACCGCGGGTTCCGAGGATGAGTTCGAGTTGACCATCCCTGGTCCAGAGCGACGGAGAGAGAGTGTGCAGCGGTCGTTTGCCTGGTCCCAACTCGTTTGGATGCCCTTCTGCGACGTTGAAGCCTGCTCCACGGTTGTGGAGGAAAAAGCCCTGATCTCCAGCGGCGATCCCACTTCCGATGCCCTCGAAGTTCGATTGGATCAGGGAGATCCCCAACCCTGTGCGATCGAGGGCGCACAGATATGTGGTGCCTCCCGGTCTGGGATCGACGGCGGGCCACACGCCGGCCCGTTCGGTTATCTGCCGTGCCCTCTTGCCAAGCCTGCGCGATTCGACGAGTTCGGAGCCTGGAAGAGGGGCGAAGTCGGGGTCGCTCAGCAGTTGATCGCGTTCCCATGCAACTGAGCGATATGCCTCAATAAGCGCATGCGTGTAGCGCGGATCGTTCGGGTCCTCCGGCGGGGCGAGTTCATCGAATATCCATGATGTCGCCAGAGTCAGGTATCCCTGCGAATTGGGTGGAATAGTCCAACCGGTCCGACCGAAGACCTCGACGGACAGCGGGTTGATCCAGTCCGCCTGGCGCACTTTGAGATCGTCGGGCGTTATCAGATGTCCGGTAGCCGTGGAGATGGCCCCACCCGGTGAGCCTTCGTAGAAGGCGGAGCGCCCCCCCTGCGCCACAGCTCGAAGGGTGTGGGCCAGGTCGGTCCGGGTGAAGCGTTGACCGCGGCGCGGTTCTCCTTCGGAATAGAACGCGGCCGCCGACGCCTGACGGCGGAACTCTGGTGGCCGTCGATTCAATGCCGCTGCCAATTCTGATGATGCGGCGAAGCCGGACTCCGCCCGCCTTATCGCTGGAGCCAGCACGGTCCCTAGTGGCATGGATCCGTAGCGATCGAGGAGGGCCTCCCATCCGTCGATGCAGCCGGGAACCGTGGCCGTGAGCGGGTGGTTCGATGGGATCCTCGTACCGCCCGATGCCCTGATGATTTGCGGGTCGGCTCCCGATCCTGCCCTCCCGGAAGCATTTAGACCGGTCGGAGCTTTCGCTCCCGGTTCCCAAACCAGAGCGAACAGGTCTCCACCGACACCACAGGTATGGGGCTCGCAGACCCCGAGCATGGCGTTGGCGGCGATAGCTGCGTCGACTGCATTGCCGCCGGTCGACAGAATCTCCATCGCTGCTTGTGTACTCAGATCGTGTGATGTGACAACCACATCGCCAAACGTCTGGGCCTCTGTGGTTCGGAGCATGCAGCTACCGGCCTACCGACGGAAGCTTGGAACCAAGCGGTTGACGGCGTCGAGTACTGCTCGCACAGCCGCCTGCGCTTCGTTCGGACCCACCAGAGCAGACCCTACGACTACCCGCTCTTCGCCGCCGGCAACGATGACAATCTGAGCGATGGCTACCGCCCGTGATCCGACGGTCGGTGTCTCGAGTGCTGCCAGAGCCAGGGCGGTCTCGTCGCCGATGGCATGTTCGAGAGCCGCAATAGTGGCTTCGCCGACCGAGCGGAGGCGCGTTGTGGCTGCGCTCGGGCCACTGGCGACACCGGTGATCATCTCATTCTGCCAAGCCAGAGTGACCGTCACGTTCAAGCGGGATCCGACAGGTTCCTCGAGAATGTCGACGATGACCGGCCGGTCGCTCCGTCCGAGTTCCTCGTTCTCGATCTGGACTACCGAGATGACGCGGCGATCAACTGTGAGGCCGAACTGTGCCATCGCCAGCGATTGGACATCGCGCACCACCTGTTTGGGAGCCTTCCCGGGAGTGCCGAGAATGTGGATCTCGCGGATGTTTCCATTTTCGCCGACGACCCGCGCCGCATCGACTGTCGGCAGTCGACAGAGGGTTTCCTCGAGTTCCTGGTATCGCATTACCGACCAATGTAGCGCGACGGTGGGTGGTGCAAAGTCATTGAGTTGCGAACCAAATGGGTGTTAGGCTCCGTCCGTCGTTTCGGCGGCAGATGGCGTACCGGGTGTGCTGGCCCGGCTCGTCGTTGAACGGGGCTGGGCAACTCGGGAGCCTCTTGAACTGAAGTTTCGAGGTCTATCCGGCTCCGGCCGGTAGAAGGAGGATGCCCGGACGTAACGATTGGCCTGGAACTACCCTCAGCGAAGCGGATCACTCGTCATGGCCAACAGCGGCCGTGAAGTCATATCCCAGTAGGTGATAGCTCCTATGAAGGCCAAGGTGGCCCGATTAATCGCAGTTGCTAGCAGCCTTGCAGCCGTGTTGGCTGCAGGCGCCGCAAGTTTCAAAGTCGGCTGATCTAGCGTCCGGGTATTCCTCAGCAAAGGGGCGAGAGTTGAGCACCCAGAAGAGTGTCCGCATCCGCTTAGCCGTTGTCTACCTGACACTCGGCTGTCTGGCGTTGCTGGGACTCGTGTGGACTCAATCCTTTCCGAGGTTGCTGCTGTGGGCGTCGTTTGCCATACCTTTCTCCTATCTCGAATGGCGTGCCGTTGAGGTCAACGACCAACTGATGGTCAGTTCGACGATCATGGTCGCACTAACGGGCGGCACCGTATTTGCACTTGATGGAAACAGCGCAGCACTCGGCATGGCGACCATCGCCGCGGTCGGTCCGTTGGTCCCCAGAGATTTCAGGGAACGGCGATGGTTTCAACCGGCCGTGAACTTCGGCCAGATGGTCATAAGCGCTGGCACCGCCGGACTTGTCCTTGACCTGCTGATCCCCGTTGGGATTGATCCGGGCGCGGCAGGCGACATCGCTCGTGTGGTCGGAGCTTCTTCTGTTGCGGCGATTGTCTACGCAGCACTCAACTACGGTCAGGTGCGCTCCATCGTGCGAATAGCATTTGGCAGGCGGGACATTCGGCCTTGGTCGGGAATGGCCGTGATCCTCCCATCCTTTGTTGTCATGGGAGTTTTGGGTGGCTTTCTTGGAATTGTGTGGACGGCCGTTGGATTCGCGTTGCTGCCACTGATCCTTGTTGTCTTTGTCGCCGGGCATTACACGTTTGCCTCATACTCGGAACTACGTGAAGCCCACGAGGCGACGCTGCGCGGTTTCATCAAGGCCCTCGAGG